>NZ_KV830179.1:0-22186 GCF_001836705.1 Neisseria sp. HMSC061B04 | reverse complement strand
GCATAACTGCTAATCTACGTCAGCCCCTTCTTTTTTCAGACGGCCCTGTGAGGATAGGGGCCGTCTGAAACCGCGATTTCCTCAATATGGCTTATGATTTCGCCTTCAACGCCGCCAATCGTTCGGCAATGCGGTTGTTGCGGCTTAAGTCTTCCAGTTCTTTCAGCTTGGCCAACTGCGCCGCATCGGTGCTGCTGTGTACCGAGTTTTGGCGACCCATCACACGGTCGAAGGCATTGCCGCTTTTTTCGGCATCACGGGCGATGCGGTTGAGGTCGCTGCCGCCTGCTGCTTTGCCTGCACCCGCGTTCTGTTGTGCGGCACGCCAGTCTTGCAACTGCTGCTGCATCTCGCGTTTTTTTGCCTGCAGAGCGGCGATAAAGCCTTCGAGTTCTTTTTCTTGTGCGGCACAATCGGCAATGGTGTTTTCCAAGATGGGCAGACGCGCTTCGATGTCCATTTGTTCGGCGATGCCTGCCTCGGCAAGGTCGTCGCGACCGGCATCTACGGCAGCTTGCAGGTTGGCATCGATGGCTTCGTGGCGGTTGCTCTCGTCCGCCATTTTCTTGGCGGCAAGGTGTTTCTGCGCCAACACTTTGCCCAACTCGGCGCGTACTTCGTCCACCGCCCGCTCGATTTCGCGGATGCTCTCGTTCATGACCGCTTCAGGTGCAAGGTTTTCCGCCGCATCAATCAGGGCATGAAAACCGCCGCTTACCAGACGGCCTACTCGGCGGGATAGGGTTTCGCTCATTTGGATTTTCCTTTCACTAAAATGTGTTTGTTTCATTTGGTATGGAGGCAGTCTTAAACTTCATTTGCCTGCTGCACAATCTTTGCCAGTTTCAAAGTGTTTTCAAGCTGTTGCAGCACGCTGTCGTCGTATGCCGCGCCTTTGCCGGTTACGGCGAGCTGCAAGATGCTGTCGGTCAGGCGGACGATGCGCCACATCAGTTCGCGTTCGTATTTTTTCAAATCGTCGAGGTCGGCTTCTTCGGGCAGGTCGGCGGCGAGCGTCGCACCCAAGTCAGGCAATTGTTCAAACAACCTCGCCACGATATGCGAATGCACTCCGGCCTGTTTTTCAGCATGCAAGATTTCGTGTTTTGCCGCTTGGAAAAATTGCTCCTGCGCCGTCAGTGCGGAGCTGTAATCGCGTGTCTGCGTATGCGCCAAGCGCGCCAGCTTCAGCAATTCGCGGATTTTTTCAGACGGCGTATTCGCACCTTCGATTTTGAGTTCGGCAATAAAATCAGCATCTTCCTGAGTGATGCGCACGCTGATTGGGATACGGTTCGTTGCATTCATATTTGTTTGTTTTGATTTGTATTCATTTGAATACAAATATACAAGATGGGATTCTGCGGCGCAATACCTGAAACCGTATATTTATGTAAACATCAGGCCGTCTGAAACTTGATTTTCGGTTTTCAGACGGCCTTTTCCTTTATAATCCGTACATTATTTTCATACACACAGCAGGTTCTCCATGTCCAACAAACCCACACTCCTTCTCGTTGACGGCTCTTCTTATCTTTACCGCGCCTATCATGCTATGGGGCAGAATTTGTCTGCGCCCGACGGTGCGCCGACTGGGGCGATGTATGGCGTATTGAACATGCTACGCCGGCTGCGTGCGGATTATGTGCATGACTATTGCGCGGTGGTGTTTGATGCGAAGGGCAAAAATTTCCGCCACGAGATGTTTCCCGACTATAAGGCGACGCGTCCGCCGATGCCGGACGATTTGCGCCCGCAGGCGGAAGCCTTGCCGGATTTGGTACGCCTGATGGGCTGGCCGGTGCTGGTGATTCCGCAGGTTGAAGCGGACGACGTTATCGGCACTTTGGCTAAGATGGCTAGCGAAGCAGGGTGGAACGTGGTGGTGTCCACCGGCGATAAGGACATGGCGCAGTTGGTGAATGAGCGCGTGACGCTGGTGAACACGATGAGCGGTGAAACGCTGGACATTGAAGGCGTGAAAGAAAAATTCGGCGTGCGTCCCGACCAAATCCGCGATTATCTCGCGCTGATGGGCGACAAGGTGGACAATGTGCCGGGCGTGGAAAAATGCGGCCCGAAAACGGCGGTGAAGTGGCTGGAAGCCTACGGCTCGCTGGCCGGTGTGATGGAACACGCTGGCGAAGTCAAGGGCAAGGTCGGCGAAAACCTGCAAGCCGCGCTGCCTCAACTGCCGCTGTCGTATGATTTGGTGACGATTAAAACCGATGTGGACTTGCACACCGAGCTTTCAGACGGCCTCGAAAGCCTGCGCCGCACTACGCCGAAATGGGCGCAGCTGGTTGTCGATTTTAAACGCTGGGGCTTCCGCACTTGGCTGAAAGAGGCAGAGAGCCGTATGCACGAAGCGCAAAACACAGATTTATTCGGCAGCGAACATATCGGCGAACAAGCCGCATTGGCGATGGAAACACAGCCTGAAAAACAACCCGAACTTGCCCAAGCCCCTGAAAAACTGGATTATCAAGCCATTACCACCGAAGCGCAGTTTGCCGCTTTGTTGGACAAACTGTCGCAGGCGGACAAAATCGGCATCGACACGGAAACCACGTCCCTAGACGCGATGAACGCCGCGCTGGTCGGCATCAGCATCGCGTTCCAAGCTGGCGAAGCGGTTTACATCCCCGTAGGCCACAGCCTGACCGCCGCGCCCGAACAGCTTGATTTGCAAGACGTATTAGGTCGTCTGAAACCGCATTTGGAAAACCCCGCCCTGAAAAAAATCGGGCAAAACCTCAAATACGACCAACACGTTTTCGCCAACTACGGCATCGCCCTGAACGGCATTGCCGGCGACGCCATGCTCGCTTCCTATATCATCGAGAGCCATCTCGGACACGGTTTGGACGAATTGTCCGAACGCTGGCTGGGCTTGGAAACCATTACCTACGAATCGCTGTGCGGCAAAGGCGCGAAACAAATCGGTTTTGCCGACGTCACCATCGGACAGGCAACTGAATACGCTGCCCAAGACGCAGATTTCGCCTTGCGCCTCGAAGCGCACCTGCGCGCGCAGATGGACGCCAAACAGCTTGAAATGTATGAAAAAATGGAGCTGCCCGTCGCGCAGGTATTGTTTGAAATGGAACGCAACGGCGTACAAATTGACCGCGCCGAACTCGCCCGCCAAAGCGCGGAACTCGGCGCCGAGCTAATGAAGCTCGAACAAGAAGCCTACGCCGCCGCAGGCCAGCCGTTTAACCTCAACTCGCCCAAACAGCTGCAAGAAATCCTGTTCGACAAAATGGGCTTCCCCACCAAAGGCCTGAAAAAAACTGCCAAAGGCGGCATTTCCACCAACGAAGCCGTGCTCGAACAGCTCGCGCCCGACTACCCCCTGCCCAAAATCATCCTGCAAAACCGCAGCCTGGCGAAACTCAAATCCACCTACACCGACAAACTGCCCGAAATGATTTCCCCCAAAGACGGCCGCGTGCATACCACCTACGCCCAAGCCGTCGCCATTACCGGCCGCCTCGCCAGCAACAACCCCAACCTGCAAAACATCCCCATCCGCACCGCCGAAGGCCGCCGCGTGCGCCGCGCCTTCACCGCACCGCAAGGCAGCGTCATCGTTTCCGCCGACTATTCCCAAATCGAGCTGCGCATCATGGCGCACCTCTCCGGCGACAAAACCCTGATTACCGCGTTCCAAAACGGCGAAGACGTACACCGCCGCACCGCCGCCGAAGTATTCGGCATCGCCCCCGAAAACGTCTCGTCCGAACAACGCCGCTACGCCAAAACCATCAACTTCGGCCTGATTTACGGCATGGGCCAATACGGCCTCGCCAAATCATTGGGCATCGACAACATCTCCGCCAAAAACTTTATCGACCGCTACTTCGCCCGCTACCCCGGCGTCGCCGAATACATGCAGCGCACCAAAGAACAAGCCGCTGCCCAAGGCTTCGTCGAAACCCTGTTCGGCCGCCGCCTCTACCTGCCCGACATCCACAACAAAAACGCCAACGCCCGCGCCGGAGCCGAACGCGCCGCCATCAACGCCCCCATGCAAGGCACCGCGTCCGACCTCATCAAACGCGCCATGATAGACGTATCCCGCTGGCTTTCAGAGTGCGAAGCCTCCCCGTGGGACTGCCTGAAAAGCAAACTGATTATGCAGGTACATGACGAATTGGTGCTGGAAGTCCCCGAAGCCGAACTGGATTTAGTGAAAGAAAAACTGCCGCAGATGATGGCGAAAGTGGACGAAGGGATGTTGAACGTGCCGCTGGTGGCAGAAGTGGGCGTGGGTATGAATTGGGAAGAGGCGCATTGATTTAATTAATTTATGTAATGCTAAATTTAGATTAAAAGGATTTATATGCAAGAAAATCAAATATATAGAAATTTAAATCCAGATAAAGGTTTGATTTTTAGGATTGTTCATCGTGATAATATTCCATGGATACTGCAAAATGGTCTGTACTGCGGTAACCATCAGATAACATCCCCATCATGGGTATCGATTGGTAATGCAGAATTAATTTCAAGAAGAGCAAATCATCCTGTTCCTTGTGGTAGAAGGGGATTTTTAAATGACTATATCCCTTTCTACTTTACTCCTTTTTCTCCAATGTTGTTAAATATCATATCAGGTCGAGGAGTTATTGCTCGTAGACGTGAAGAAATTGTGATTTTAGTATCTTCTTTGTATCGCGTTGCCGAACAAGGACTTGATTTTGTTTTTACGGATATGCACGCATACTATAATTGGGCAACTTTTTATGAAAGCCTAGAGAATTTGAACCACATCGACTGGTCAATTTTACAAACAAGAGATTTTAGACGTGACGAAAATGACCCACAAAAATTTGAACGATATCAAGCTGAAGCACTGATTTACCAGCATTGTCCCATTTCAGCTTTATCAGGTATTGTTTGTTACGATCAAGATACTGCAGCTGAGATTACACAGCTGGCAACACAGCAGTCTTTAGCTAATTTTAATATTTTTACCCGTCCTAATTGGTATTTCTCATGATTAAATATACAAAAGGAAATTTGTTAAATTCTTCCGCAGAGGCATTGGTTAATACAGTCAATACTGTCGGAGTAATGGGAAAAGGTATTGCATTAATGTTTAAAGAACGTTTTCCAAAGAATATGGCTGAATATACTTATGCTTGCAAGAAAGGACAAGTAATTACAGGAAAAATGTTTGTTACTGAAACAAATGAATTATCTAATCCTAAATGGATCATAAATTTCCCTACTAAGCAGCATTGGCGCAGCCCTTCTCAAATGAAATGGATTGAAGAAGGTCTTCAAGATTTACGTCTTTTCCTCATAAAAAATAATGTGAAATCAGTTGCTATTCCGCCATTAGGTGCTGGAAATGGCGGATTAAATTGGCTAGAAGTTAAACAGAAAATAGAAACAACTCTTTTTGATTTAACAGACATAGATATTTATATTTATGAACCTACCCAAGAATACCAAAATGTTACCAAGACTCAGGGTGTAAAGAAATTAACACCGGAACGAGCCATGATAACTGAATTAATCCGTAGATATTGGATTCTTGGCATGGAGTGTAGCTTGCTAGAAGTACAAAAGCTAGCTTGGTTTTTGCATCGTTCACTTGAAAAACATAATATTAAAAATAATTTAAATTTTGATTTCATCCCTTACAAATATGGGCCATTTTCAAATAAACTAAATCATTTACTTAATGCACTTGATGGTAGCTATTTAAAAGCGGAAAAACGTATCCCTGATTGTGGCCCATTTGATGTTATTTGGTTTGATGAGTCTCAAAAAGAAATTATTTCTGCTTATATAAATAGTGAGGGTAAAAACTATCTTCCTGCATTGCAAGAAGCCTGTGATCTAATTAATGGATTTGAATCTCCTTTTGGGATGGAATTATTAGCCACAACTGATTGGCTACTTTCTACTGGAGTTGAACCAAATGTAGAGTCTATTAAAATAGCCTTAGCCAATTGGCCCACTGGTAAAAAATGGGCAGATAGGAAACAGCGCATCTTCAAAGATAAAGATATAGAATTTGCATTGAGTAATTTATTAAAGTCTTAACTACTTATTTGTAGAAAATGATAGCAGTAAACCTAAGAAGTAGCATGTATGCCTTGAAGCTTATACTTGGTGGCTGAAACTCAAAACACATCCAAGGCCGTCTGAAAATCCCTAAACATTTTCAGACGGCCTTTTCTATTCCGATTCTCTATATTCTATTTGCCGTATGCTTTTATTCTCGGCCTTTTATCTCTTTTTTTCATGAATAATGTTGCCGGTGTTACAATCGGCATATTCTTATTGTTATCAAACAGGTGTTTCATGCAGTTTTTTGGCCTGCTTATTCCTATTATTATCGGCTATTTTGCTGATGAGATGTTCACCGGCGTGATTATTGGGTCGTTGTTTTGGCTGGTTGCTTGGTCGATTGCCAAACAGCGTCAAGAAGAGCGTTTGGCTGAATCTGCTACGGCAGGCGACAGGATGCAGAAGCTGGAGCAGGAAATCGAGCTGCTGAAACGGCGTTTGTCGGTGTTGGAGCATGAGGCTGTCCGTGATGAGGCGAAGGTAGGGCAGGGGCTTGAGGCTCGGGCTGTTGCCGATGTTCAGACGGCCTCTGAGCCGCTTCATGTTCGGGTTGAGCCTGAGGCGGAAGCTGCGCCTGTTAAGCAGAAGATTGAAGAGGCGTTTGCTCCTTCTTTTTCTATACCTATTAATCCTGTTTCTGCCAAGGCTGCTGCTTCGTCTGAGCCTGTTGCGGAAGAAGTTGTCGAGGTGGTTGCTCCGGTTGCTGCTGAACAAGCAGGGTTGCCTAAGGAAGAGGCTGTTGTTGCCGCGATGCCGTCTGAAAGCGAAGAAGCGCCATCGCGTCAATTCGTTATCCATAAAGCTCAGTCGGAAGGCGGAGAGTACAAGTTTTCTGACAATCCGATTGTTGCTTGGTTTTTGCGCGGTAATCCGCTGTTGAAAACCGGTATTGTGGTGCTGTTCCTCGGCTTGGCGTTCCTCTTGCGCTATGCCTCCGAGCGGGTTCATGTGCCGGTGGAGCTGCGTTATCTGACTGTGGCTGGCGCGGGTTTGGCGGCGGTGGTCGGCGGCTGGAAGCTGCAAAGCCGTAAGCGTGAATATGGCTTGGTGTTGCAGGGTTTCGGCGTGGCGGTGATGTATTTGACGGCGTTGGCGGCGTTGAAACTGCATCCGCTGCTGCCTGTGTCGGTCGTGTTCGGGCTGATGGTGGCGATGGTCGTGCTGATGGCGTGGCTGGCGGTAAGGCAGAATGCGCAGATTATGGCGCAGGTTGCTTTAATCGGCGGTATGGCCGCGCCTTTGCTGACTTCAGACGGCAGCGGCAATTATTTGGTGCTGTTTTCTTATCTTGCCCTGCTCAACGGCGGTGTGGCCGCGATTGCGTGGTTTAAGGCATGGCGTCCGCTGAACCTGACGGGTTTTGTCGCTACTTTTGCCATTGCCACGCTGTGGGGCATGCGAAGTTATACGCCGCAACATTTCGCCACTACCGAGCCTTTCTTGATTTACCACTGGCTGCTCTATACCTTTATCGCGTATCTGTTCGCACGCCGTAAGTTGACGGAAAACAGCGAAGACAGCGTTACGCCGATTGCCGACAATGCGACTTTGGAAGAAATCGGCAAGAGTATTTATACACACGGCCTGCGCGTGCATGTCCTCGACCATACTTTATTGTTTGGCACGATGGCGGCGGCGTTCGGCCTGCAATACCGCATGGTGGAGCATTGGCCGTCTGCGGATGCGCTTTCCGCATTGGGTTTTGCCGCTGTTTACGCACTGGCCGCGCTGCTGCTGAAACGTCAGCAGGGGCTGTATATTTTGCGTCAGGCATTTTTTGCGTTGGCGGTGTTGTTCCTCACGATTGCCGTTCCGCTTTATTTTGAACCAAGCAATACAGTTATTTTGTGGAGTGCCGAATCCGCACTGGTTTATTTCTTCGGTTTGCGCCAACAGCGTCCGCATATCCGTTTGGGTGCGCTGATGGTTTATCTCTTGGCGGCACTGATTCAGCTGGGCAATTATCAGAACTTCGGCACCGATACCGTTCTGGAAGGACAGTGGTTTACGACGGTTGTGGTGTTGCTTGGCGGAGCGGTGATTTACTTGCTGTGGTATTTCTCGCGTCGCGAAGGTTCGGCGCAATGGGAAAAATCCGTTCAGACGGCCGTGTTGTCTGCCGCCTTGCTGTACATCTCTATTTTGCCTTTGCTTTTCTTGGCCGACCAAGGCAGCATTGTCGCTCTCTCCGCTTTGGCGGCGGCGTGGGCATTCTGCCGGCGCAAACATGAGCCGAATGTGTTTATCACATTTGCCTTGGGCAATGTATTGTTCGCCCTGTTGCTGCAATCCGGCATTATTTATGAATCCCAAGGCTTCCTGAGCCATCTGTACCTTATTGCCGCTACGCCTTTGCTGTTTGCGGCTGCCTACGCGCTGCAATATCCGCGCGTGCCGGTTGCAAGTGAAAAGCCGGAAGGAAACGAGGTTTACTTTGCGCAGGTTTCAGGCTGGATCATCCTGCTTACAGCGTTGGCAACAGGCAGCTACGCCCTTTATATGCAATGGACAGGCGAGGAAACCCTGTTTATCGAGTTGTGGATGTGGCCGATATTTGCCGGCTTGCTGCTGTTTGCCAAACGTTTGAAATGGGAAGAATTGCTGCAGGCAAACTTGGCATTCCTGCCCGTGTTTGCCCTGCATTTTGTCTTCTACCATACCGAACACGCATGGACAGCCGCCGCAGCCTTGCCGCTTGCCGCCGCTACCGTGTTGAACTTCATCATTCTGAACAATTATCCGCGCCCTGATCTGATTTGGCTGCACAAACTCAATATCACAATACTCGGCATACTTTGGACGCTTTGGACGGCGCTGTATGTCGGCGGCCTTCTCTCCGGCGTTTGGACTCAGCTTTCATGGCTGGTCGTGCCTTTGGCAATGTGGATTGTTTTCCATACGCAGCGCCAACGCGCATTTTTCAGACGGCATCAAGCCATTTATCAGCATTTTGCTATGCCGTTGTGCGCCCTTGCCGCCGCCTGTTGGATGCTGTGGACCAACTTCTCCACGCCGTTCCAACCTTCGCCGTTGCCGTATATTCCCGTGCTTAATCCGGTGGAACTTGCCAGCGCCGGTATGCTTTGGTTTGCCCTGAAATCCCTGCCCGAAGCCTTGCCGCCCGAGCTTCGCCGTACCACGGCAACCACAGTTTCCGCCTTGGCATTTATGCTGATCAGCGCAGGCGTGATGCGCGTATGGCATTTCTACGACGGCATTACTTGGCGTCTCGACATCATGCTCCAATCCTTCGGCCTGCAAGCCAGCCTCTCCGTCGTTTGGGCAGTAACCGCCATCATCTTGATGGTACTCGGCAACCGCCGCAAACAGCGTTCCTACTGGATGACAGGCGCGACGCTGATGGGCATCGTGGTCGTCAAACTCTTCCTGATCGAGCTTTCCAACAGCGGCGGTATCGCGCGCATCGTCTCCTTCATCATCGTCGGCTTGCTGTTGCTTCTGGTCGGCTGGTTTGCCCCCGTTCCGCCCAAAGCAGAGAATGATGGCGAACCTAAAGCCTAATCATTAACTTCAAATAAAAAGGCCGTCTGAAAAAGCAGCGTTATCTGTTTTCAGACGGCCTTTATTTTTTAGAAGGTGCCATCTGCTTTGTTCTGGAATGACTAATCGTATTGAGTTATGATGCCTTTTAATATATAAATGGATAAGCCGTAGGCCGTCTGAAAAAAGCAAACGGGTGCAACCCGAATATCCGCATACCACGCATAATGCGCCCGACAGACTGACCATGGGCGGACACATAAAGATAAAAACCGCTACCGAAGGAAATAGAAAATGCCTAACCGCAATGAGCTTCCCTTAATTTATTCTTGTTCCGGATGTTCCGATGTGGCGCAGCTGGCCAACAACACAGCCGTAGCGCTCGACCATGCCGGAGAATTTGAAATGTCGTGCATTTCCGGCGTGGGCGGCAAAGTCGCGCCGTTGGTACGCAAAGCGCAGTCCGGACGGCCGATGTTGGTTATTGACGGCTGTCATCTGCATTGCGCCAAATCGTGTTTGGAAAATGTGGGCGTCGAAATCCCGGAAGGGCATCATGTAAAACTATACGAACTGGGCTACAAAAAACGCTTTGGCAAAAGCTATGACGAGGCTACGGTAGAAGAAGTTTATCAATATGTTTTGACGAAGAAGGGCGATGTATTGAGCAGTTAACGATCTTTAATAACAAAAAATTTAATCAAGAGGAAACAATCCATGGAACAATTATTTATTCCCGGCAGTATTATTGCCGATTATTTTTATATCGGCCTTTTCCTGCTGGTTGCCGCGTCTTTGATTGCGGGCTATGTCGATGCTATTGCGGGCGGAGCAGGGCTGATTTTGATTCCTGCATTTTTGATGGTAGGTTTACCGCCTCAGGTCGCGTTGGCACAGGAAAAATTGGTGAGTACCATCGGTACGGTGGCTGCGATTAAAAATTTTATGAAGAGCAGTTCGATCGTATGGCATATTGTGCCGGTTGGCATTGTTGCGGCTTTAATTGGGGCATTTGTCGGTGCAAAAGTCATTTTGATTCTTCCGGTGGAAACCATCAATTACATTATTCTTGCGTTTTTGCCCATAGGCTTGTTGGCAACTTTGTTTAAAGGTGTTTTGCTGAAAAAAGAAGACGAGCGTGGTGAAATAAAAAAATCCGTTATTGCCGTATTTTTAACTTGTCTGATTGTTGGTTTTTATGACGGTTTTTTTGGCCCGGGTACAGGTAGTATTTTCATCATTGCTTTGTTTGTCATTAACAAATTGTCGTTGTTGCAGGCTTCGGCTACTTCCAAGATTTTCAATTTTGCTTCTAACATCGGGGCATTTGTTGCCTTCTTGATAGCAGGGAAAATGGCGTTCCTAATCGGAATCCCGATGATTTTGGCAAATTTGTTGGGCAACCATTTTGGCAGCCTCCATGCTATTAATTCAAACGGAGAAGTTATTCGTAAGGTTTTGGTTGTAACGGTTTTGCTGATTATCGTTTCAATGGCATATAAGGCTTTTTCGGCTTAATAGATAGATGTTAAAAGGCCGTCTGAAAATTTTTCAGACGGCCTTTATCATTCCAAGTCTTCTAATTTCTAAATCTCCTCCAATTTTGCAAACTTGGTGTCCAGCTCTTTTACGCCCTGTTTGCCGAAGTTGATGGTCAGTCGGGCGGATTCGCCTTTGTCCACGGCATCGATGATGACGCCGGTGCCGAATTTGGCGTGGCGGACGTTTTGGCCGATGCGGAAGCCTGCGTAGGTTTGCGGCTGTTTGTAGTCATCGATGATTTTGTCTTTGGATGCGACGGTTTGGCGCGGGCTGCCGTAGCTGTCGTAGGCGGTTTTTTTGACGGACAGGTAGTGCAATACTTCGGGCGGGATTTCTTCGACGAAGCGGGAGACGATGCCGAATTGGGTTTGTCCGTGCAGCATGCGTTGTTGCGCCATGGTGATGTAGAGGCGTTTGCGGGCGCGGGTGATGGCGACGTACATGAGGCGGCGTTCTTCTTCGAGGCCGCCGCGTTCGGCAAGGCTCATTTCGCTGGGAAAGCGGCCTTCTTCCATGCCGGTGAGGAAAACGGCGTTAAATTCCAAGCCTTTGGAGGCGTGGACGGTCATCAGTTGGACGGCTTTTTCACCTGCGCCTGCTTGGTTTTCGCCGGATTCGAGGGCGGCGTTGCTGAGGAAGGCAAGGATGGGGAAGGCGGGGTCGTCTGAAATGTTGTCGGGCAGGGTTTCAAAGTTGCTGTCTTCGGGTTTGAACTCGATGGCGGCGTTGACGAGTTCGTCGAGGTTGTCGAGGCGGTCTTGGTTGTCGCCTTTTTGGGTTCGGTAGTGTTCGGTCAGACCGCTGTCTTTGAGGATGCCGACGATGATTTCGGACAGGGGCATTTGTCCGACTTGGTTGCGCAGGGCTTCAATCAGGCGGACGAAGGCGGCGATTTTGGTGGCTTTTGCGCCGGCATTGCAGGCTGCCTGCCAAAGGGTGATGCCTTGTTCGTTTGAGGCCGTCTGAAGGTTTTCGATGGTGCGTGCGCCGATACCGCGCGGTGGGAAGTTGATGACGCGCAAGAGGGCGTTGTCGTCGTCGGGATTGACGGCAAGGCGCAGGTAGGCGAGGGCGTGTTTGATTTCTTGGCGTTCGTAAAAGCGCAGGCCGCCGTAGATTTTGTAGGGGATGCCGCTGCGGAACAGGCTTTGTTCGATGACGCGCGATTGGGCGTTGCTGCGGTAGAGGACGGCGATTTCGTCCAAATCCCAGCCTTCGAGTTCGAGGGCTTTGGTTTCGTCCACGATGAATTGGGCTTCTTCGAGGTCGGTAAAGGCGGAGTAGTAGCGGATTTTGTCGCCTGCTTCGGCGTCGGTGCGCAGGTTTTTGCCGAGGCGTTCGTCGTTGTTTTCGATGACGGCGTTGGCGGCGGCGAGGATGTTGCCGACGGAGCGGTAGTTTTGTTCGAGTTTGACGGGTGCGTCGATGTGGAATTCTTCCATCAGCGCGGTCATGTTGCCGACGTGCGCGCCGCGGAACCGGTAGATGCTTTGGTCGTCGTCGCCGACGGCAAATACTGCTGTGTTGTTGCCGGCAATCAGTTTCAGCCAGGCGTATTGCAGTTTGTTGGTGTCTTGGAACTCGTCGACCAGAATGTGGTTGAAGCGGTTTTGGTAGTGTTGGCGCAGGATTTCGTTGTTTTGCAGCATTTCGTAGCTGCGCAGCATGAGTTCGGCAAAATCGACCACGCCTTCGCGTTGGCAGATTTTGTCGTATTCGGCGTAGCACTCAATCATGCGGCGCGTGTGCGGATCGGGCGCGCTCAATACGGAAGCGCGCAAACCGGATTCTTTTTGCGCGTTGATAAAGCCTTGCAGCGAACGCGGTGCGATGATTTCTTCGGCGATGTTGAGGTTTTTGAGCAGGCGTTTGATCAGGGAAAGCTGGTCGCCGCTGTCGAGGATTTGGAAGGAAGACGGCAGGCCTGCGTCGCGGTGGTGCAGGCGCAAAAAGCGGTGGCACAAGCCATGGAACGTGCCGAGCCACATGGCGCGGACGTTGACGGGAATCATCGCGCCCAAACGGGTTTGCATTTCTTTGGCGGCTTTGTTGGTAAACGTTACCGCCATAATGCTGTGTACGCTGGTTTGCCCGCTTTGCAAAAGCCATGCGATGCGTGTGGTCAGTACGCGCGTTTTGCCGCTGCCCGCGCCCGCCAAAACGAGGGCGGATTGCGGCGGCCAGGTTACGGCGGAGAGTTGTTCGGGGTTTAAGCCTTGCAGGAGGTTGGGGGCGGATTCGTTGGGAAACATGAAGAGGCCGTCTGAAAATAAATGGGAATGCGATATTTTAAAGGAAATACAAAAGGCCGTCTGAAAAGATATTTCAGACGGCCTTTGTGTTGGAAGCCGATTAGAACGGACGTACTTCCAAACCGAACATACGGCGTGCGGTGTTCAGCATTTGGCAGCTGAAGCCCCACTCGTTGTCGTACCATGCGAACACTTTAACCATTTTGCCTTCGGTTACTTTGGTCAGCGTAGAGTCGAATGTGCTGGCTTGGGTGGTGTGGTTGAAGTCCATAGAAACCAGCGGCAGGGTGTTGTAACCCAAAACGCCTTTCAGACGGCCTTCTTCGGAAGCGGCTTTCATCAGCGCGTTGATTTCTTCGACAGAAGTCTCGCGGCTTGCTTGGAAGCTCAGGTCAACCAGGGAAACGTTGACGGTCGGTACGCGGATGGCGAGGCCGTCGAGTTTGCCTTTCAGGGCAGGCAATACCAAGCCGACGGCTTTTGCTGCGCCGGTTTTGGTCGGAATCATGTTTTCCACGCCGCTACGCGCACGGCGCAGGTCTTTGTGGCGTACGTCGGTGACGGTTTGGTCGTTGGTCAGCGCGTGGATGGTGGTCATCACGCCGTTTACGATGCCGATGTTTTCGTTCAACACTTTGGCCACGGGCGCCAGGCAGTTGGTGGTACAGGAGGCATTGGAGATAACGGTCATGTCGCCGGTAATCACGTCGTCGTTTACGCCGTAAACGATGGTTGCGTCAACATCATCGCCACCAGGAGCGGAAATCAGCACTTTTTTCGCGCCGCTTTCCAAGTGGATTTTGGCTTTCTCTTTGCTGGTGAACGCGCCGGTACATTCCATGACCAGGTCAACGCCCAATTCGCCCCATGGCAATTCGGCAGGATTGCGGGTGGAGAAGTAAGGGATTTTTTTACCGTTGATGATGAGGTGTTTTTCATCATGGGAAACATCGGCGTCAAAGCGGCCGTGAACAGTGTCAAATTTGGTCAGGTGGGCGTTGGTCTCGATGCTGCCGCTGGCGTTGATGGCAACGATGTCGAGTTGGTCTTGCAGTTTGTAGTCGAAAATAGCGCGCACTACTTGGCGGCCGATGCGGCCGTAACCGTTGATGGCAACTTTGATACCCATGGCTTTTCCTCTTCTTTTGGGTTTGGGTTGTGGATTGAATGGCGGCAATTATAGCAAAAATGTAGTGCTGTGTAATTAATGTTTTATTGAAATTTTTTGATTTGATTATTTTTGATTGTAGATGATTAGAGTAGAAGTACGGGTTTAAAATTGATTTTATATTGGGTTTTTTGTTATTTTATTTTTTATTCATTTTATTTTTGATATTTTATGCTTATTTTAAATGATGGTGATGATGGGCGCAGAAAAAGGCGGATTGTTTTTGTTTATATTAAACGGAATTTTGGGACGGTTTCTTGATTACAACATGCAACAGTGAAATTTTCAGACGGCCCGGATTGGACGGAGGAAAACAGGCCGTCTGAAACATTTTGATGACGGGGGGATTTGAATGCGTTGGGTTGCCGCTTTTCCTTACGGGATAAGGGGAAGGCGGTTTGCGGCGAGGGCGGTTGTCAGTGGGAAGGGGAGGGAAAAACGGGGTTTGGGTGTTGCGTTTGGCTTGTATATAAAGAAGTGTATGAAGATTTTAGTCGTAGTGCATGAAGATTTTCCTTGCGATTTTAATGCAATACTGACTTGCCAACAGTGTTAAATTTTTTTACGATAAGGTCAGATTATGTTTGCATGGCCATAAGCGGTGCATTCTTTAAATACCGGATATTATCCTTGTCCGAATATCTATTTTAACCGACCGCTTTGTCCGGCCTGATTTCTAAATATATACGTGCAAGGCCGGGAGGCCTTGACGACACTCGATTTTTAAGAGGTTCATTGTGTCAAATTCTCAATCCAGCGAACGCGCGACGTTTAGCAGTCGCCGTGCCTTTATGTTTGCCGCCATCGGCTCGGCCGTGGGCTTAGGCAACATTTGGCGTTTCCCTTACATCGCCTTCGACAACGGCGGCGGTGCTTTCGTCCTCCCTTATTTGGTTGCGCTGTTGACGGCGGGTATTCCGCTGTTGCTGCTCGACTATGCCATCGGCCACCGTTACCGCGGTTCGCCTCCTTTGGCCTTCCGCCGCCTCGGCCGTTGGTTTGAGCCGGTGGGTTGGTGGAACTTCCTGACCAACGTCATCATCTGTATCTACTACGCCGTGATTGTCGGCTGGGCGGCAAGCTATGCCTATTATTCTTTGACTTCGGCATGGGGTGCGGATCCGCAGACCTTCTTCTTCAAAGACTTCCTACAAATGGCCGATGCCAAAGACTTGGGCTTGGACTTTGTCGGCAAAGTAGCTGGTCCGCTGATTGCCGTGTGGGTGTTTACGCTGGCGATTATGGCTTTGGGCGTGCAAAAAGGCGTGGCCGGTGCGTCCACATTCTTCATGCCTTTGTTGGTAGTGATGTTTGTCATCATGGTGGGCATCGCCCTGACCCTGCCGGGCGCGGCAAAAGGTTTGGACGCTTTGTTTACGCCTGACTGGAGCCGCTTGGCGGATCCGAAAGTCTGGGTAGCCGCATATGGCCAGATCTTCTTCTCGCTCTCCATCTGCTTCGGCATCATGATTACTTATTCTTCTTACCTGAAGAAAAAAACCGACTTGGGCGGCACCGGCTTGGTTGTCGGCTTTGCCAACAGCAGCTTCGAGTTGCTCGCCGGTATTGGCGTATTCGCAGCATTGGGCTTTATGGCTCAAGCCGCAGGCAAAGAAGTCAGCGAAGTGGCATCCAACGGTATCGGCTTGGCGTTTATCGCGTTCCCGACCATTATCAACCAAGCGCCGATGGGCGCATTGATCGGCGTGTTGTTCTTCGGCTCGCTGGTGTTTGCGGGGGTAACTTCTATGATTTCCATCGTTGAAGTGATTGTGGCCGCAATTCAAGACAAAATGAACATCGGCCGTGTCAGCGCAACGCTGATTGCAGGCGTGCCAATGGCGATTATTTCTACCTTGCTGTTCGGTACGACCACCGGCCTGCCTGTGTTGGACGTATTGGACAAATTCATCAATACTTACGGCATTGTGGCTTCCGGTTTTGTTTACGTTTTGGCGATTGTTTTGTTGCGCAAGCTGCCCGAACTGCGCAATCACTTGAACGCGCTGTCTTCCATCCGTGTCGGTAAAGTGTGGACAGCCAGCGTGGTAGTTACCGTCGCTATGCTCGGCTATATGCTTTATCAAGATACTGCCGGCCTCTTAAAAGAGAATTACAGCGGCTATCCTGACAGCTTCCTCAATATCTTCGGCTGGGGCATGGTAGGCGCTCTCTTGGTATTGTCTGTCTTGCTGTCATTCTTGCCGTGGAAACACGGTCAGGGCTTCAACGTCAAAGACGAACATGAACACGAACGTGAAGGAGACGAATAATGAGTACTTCAGCCATTATTATGATGCTTGTCGCATTGATCGTCATTTGGGGCGGATTCATCGTCTCCGTCCTGCGCCTGCCTAAAGAATAAGGCTTGGGCAAATGAAAGGGCCGTCTGAAAGTCATTTTTCAGACGGCCTTTTTGTTACATAGCAAGGGGACGGAAGAGGGGAAATCATCTTGGTAGACGGCATGGGTGAGATTTTTAATTATGGATGACCGGGTATGATGTATAAATTATATCTATTTGTTTTAAAAAGATTTTAATCCAATTATCGTGTTAATAAACCGTTGTTCCCTTCAATCGTTGCCCACTGTTTTCTTTGTTCTAGAATAGAGTCCGCAATGCCTTTTATGAGGCATTATGTACAGTATCCGTTTATTTGTTAAGGAGAATTTCATGGCTAAAGTACATCAACCAAGTAAAGAAAGTGATTCTGAAGATTTTGTTATTCGCCTCGATCCGCGCGAGTGGGACGGTACTTTTTCAGGAGAAGGCAAAGGTCCTAATGACGGTTATGATGATGACCATATCATCCGCCTTGATCCGCGTGAGTGGGAAGGTTTTGAGCCTGCACAGCCGGCCGCGAAGCCGATATTGGAATCCAAAGCTTTTGATGGCGATGAACTTTTGAGCCGTGTGTTTGGTGAGGCTGATCCTCTTGATTCTTCTGCCGGTCTTTCCTCAGACAATGCGACCTATTCAAGCAATGGTACAGGTTCATCTGCGTTGGATACCATTCATGATTTAGCAGAGGCTTCTATTTTTAAACTGTAATCGTTCCATAATATAAAAGGCCGTCTGAAACCGATATGTGTTTCAGACGGCCTTTTTGTGTATGGTCATCGGGACGAAGCCTAACTCATCATCCAAATTACCAAATGCACCATGGTCGGGCCAAACAATACCATAAACAGTCCGGCCAAAATCATGGTCAGACTCGCCATGACGCCTTCGGTTTCGTGGCGTTGTCCGGCGCGCGATGTGCCGAAGCCGTGGGCGGCATTGCCGAATGCCACGCCGTTGGCGGTGTGGAAACGGATGCGGGTAAAGGCCAAAAACAGGTCGCCGAATATCATGCCGACAAAGCCGGTGATGATGGTGAACAGGGAAACGAGCGAGGCTGAACCGTGGATTTCGCTGGCGAGGACGACGGCAAACGGCGTGGAGATGGAACGCGCCATCAGGCTGTTGGTTATTTCGTTGTTGAAGTGGAACATATGGCTCATGAGGAATGCGCTGACTACGCCGACAAACATGCCCACCATAATGGCGATGGAGAGGATGGGCAGTTGGCGGCGGATGACTTCGCGGTTTTCATAAATGGGGACGGCAAAGGCAACGGTAACCGGAGTGAGCAGGAAGACGATGCCTTGGGTATATTTATGGTAGGTGTCGTAATTGACGCCGAATGCCAGCAACAGGAGGATGGTGCTGACGGAGACGGTAACGACGGGGGAGAAAATCATTAAGGGTTTTTTGCGGTGGATTTTTTTGGCAACGACATAGGCAAAGCAAGTCCAGATGAAGCAGGCGAGGGCGGTGTAGTCCATTTTTATTCTCTATTTTTAGGAGTGGAGTTTTTTGTAGAGACGGCGTTTCCAGCGGTAGCAGAAATCGAGGGTCAGGGCGGTGCTGATCATCACGAGCGCGGTGCCGACGGCAATGGTCAAAATCAGCTGCCAGCCTTCGGACATCAGCAGGTCTTGATATTGCAAGACGGAAACCATGATGGGGATGAAGAAAAAGACGAGTTCGCCCAATGCCCATTTTGCGCCGCGGTCAACCATGCCCGGGCGGATGATGCCGAGCCCCAAAAGGGCGAGCATGAGGAACAAGCCCAATACGCCTGAAGAAATAGGCAGATGCGTGAAGCGGACGATAAGGTCGGAGACGCCCCATACTGCGCCGATGATGGCAAGCTGCAAGGCCGTCTGAAAAAATCTGGTGAGGGAATCCATGATATGGGTGTGTGTTGAATGAAAGGCTTGATTATAGAAACCTGGTTTCTGCATAATATGAATTATTAAACGAATAATCATGCCTTAGAGGAATAATGGATTTCAAAAGCCTGTATTGTTTTGCCGAACTCATCCGCCTGCAAAGTTTTTCGGCCACGGCTTCCGCGTTGAATTTGACGCAGCCGACGGTCAGCAAAATCATTCAGGCTTTGGAAGAAGAATTGGGCGTGCCGCTTTTGTGCAAAGAAAACGGACGCAAAAAGCGGCAGGTGCAGCCGACCGCAATCGGCGAAGAAGTCTATCGCCACGCGTTAAACCTTTTACACGAACGCGATTTGCTGCTGGCCCGCATTGACGATTACCGCCATGTCAAAAGCGGGACGCTGCGTTTGGGCTTGGCTTTGTTTGGCAGCGATTTGCTCAGTCATGCGCTGTTTGATTTCCACCAAAAATGGCCGGACATCGAATTGTCGTTTTTGGAACAAGGCTCGCTCGCCATCGAGCAATCCTTGCGCAACAACGAACTCGATGCCGGACAGCTGCTCGCGCCGGTTCACGAAGACTTCGACAGCATCACGTTGTGCGACTATCCGCTGGTGGTCTTGATGCCGAAAAATCGGGCAAGACACGATGCGCTGACGCTCAAAAGCCTGCAACACGAGCCCTTCATCCTGTTCGGCGCCGGCTTTTCCCTCAACGAAACCATTCAGACGGCCTGCCGCAATCAAGGTTTTACGCCCAACGTTGTCTGCCGTACCGGACAATGGAATTTGGTTGCCGACATGGTGGCGCACAATATGGGCATTGCCCTACTGCCCGAATACTATGCCCGAAAAATCAATCCCGATGTCTTTGCCGCCATTCCTTTGGTCGAACCCGAAATCCGCTGGCAGCTCACCATGGCATGGAAAAAACACCAACGCCCGACGCCGGCCTTAAGGGCTTGGTTGGACGTGGTCAGGGAAGCGTTTGGAAGGCGAAACAAATAAAATCAAATCATCAGGCCGTCTGAAAAAAAAGGTATTGCCATCACCCGGTTTCAGACGGCCTTTCCCGTTAAAAATGGTAAAACGGCCTAAAAAAGAGTAGAATATGCACCGTTTACAACTCTGCGCCTCTCAGCAGGCTCGAATTATGGACCTTCCCAGTTCGCCTTTGAACTTCCCATCAGACACACAACAACCATAATCATCCCGCCGAAATGCCTCCCCGCGTCCGGCGGGCGGAGCATTTATGAGCATCGAACAAACCCCTCCGAATCTCGACCATACCCCCGACAATGAAGCGGTGGAAGACCGCATTTCTGACGATCGCATCTCTGACGATATCGACCGCATCCACGCCTTATGTGAAATCCTCGAGCCGTCCTTCGAACAAATCGAAGCAGGCGTGCCGATTGAAGACGAAAGCCTGCGCGACAAGTTCACCGAGCTGACCGTCCTCTTGGCCGAGCTGCACCCTGCCGACGTGGCCGCCGTCTTGGAATCCCTGCCGCCGCGCGAGCGTAACATCGTCTGGCTTTTGGTTGCCCCGGAAGACGACGGCGAAGTGTTGCTGGAAGTATCCGACGCCGTACGCGAAACGCTGATCGAGTCCATGGACAAAGACGAGCTGTTGGCCGCCGTCGATGATTTGGACGCAGACGAATTGGCAGAGCTGGCAGACGACCTGCCGCACCAAGTGGTGTACGAAGCGCTGCAAACGCGTGATGAAGAAGAACGCGAGCAGGTCAAAGCGGCGATGTCTTACGAAGACAACCAAGTCGGCGCGATTATGGACTTTGAATTGGTCAGCATCCGCGCCGATGTGGCGTGTGAAGTCGTATTGCGCTACTTGCGCCGTTTCGACAGCCTGCCCGACCATACCGACAAGATTTTCGTGGTCGATGAAAACGACGTGTTGCAAGGCGTGCTGCCCATCCGCAAACTTTTGGTCGCCGACCCCGAAGACATGGTGGCGGACGTGATGGCCACCGAAGTCGTGCGCTTCCGTCCGGAAGACGACGTGGAAGAAGCGGCGCAGGCGTTTGAACGCTATGACTTGGTAACTGCGCCGGTTGTCGATGAAAACAAAAAGCTGATCGGCAGGATCACCATTGACGAAATGGTGGACGTGATCCGCGAAGAATCGGAAGCGGATATGTTGAACATGGCGGGTTTGCAGGAAGAGGAAGACTTGTTCGCGCCCGTTTGGGATTCGGTGAAAAACCGCTGGATGTGGCTCGCCATCAACCTGTGTACCGCCTTTATCGCCAGCCGCGTAATTGGCGCATTTGAAGGCAGTATCGAGAAAATCGTCGCGCTGGCCGCGCTGATGCCCATCGTCGCCGGTATCGGCGGCAACTCCGGCAACCAAACCATCACCATGATCGTCCGCGCCATGGCGATGGGGCAAATGACCAGCACACAGGCAGGCCGCCTGTTGAAAAAAGAAATCAGCGTCGCCCTCGTCAACGGCATTATTTGGGGCACGGTCATGGGCGTGATTTCATGGCTGCTCTATGGCAACATCGGCATCGGTTTGGTCATGGTGGCCGCGATGACCTTGAACCTTTTGCTTGCCGCGACCGTCGGCGTCCTTATCCCCGTCATGATGGACAAAGCCGGACGCGACCCGGCATTGGGCAGCTCGGTGCTGATTACCGCGGTTACCGACTCCGGCGGCTTCCTGATTTTCTTGGGATTAGCAACCATGTTCCTGTTGTAATAGGAAAAAAAGGACGTGTTCGATACGTCCTTTTCAAACCGTTTAAAAGGCCGTCTGAAATTTCAATTTTCAGACGGCCTTTGCTGTTTTTTAAAGCTTTACATCATGAGGGCGTTTAGTTTTGGGGCTGACGTAGATTAGCCCCTTGTTTAAAGCGAAGTCAGAAAAGTCAGAAATCCCAATATCACGCCGACTGCGTTGGGTATAATCAGAATCCAGTCTTTCCGGGGTTCTTTGCTCCAACCGTACAAAACCCAAATCAGACAGGATACTGCTGCAAACAGGGGTTGCCACGGCTGCGCCTTTGCCCCTTGCATATTGGCGATAATTTGGGGGATATAGGCGACAAATACGAAAATACCTATTGCCGCTCCTATGCTGCCGACAACGGTATTGAATTTTGCTTTGCTTATCATGCTGGTAAGTCTCCTTTTAATATGAAAATCGAGGCGGTAGATAATATGGGCAGGCTGACTCAGCCGAGGGAACAGCCGCAGCCGCAATGATGTTCGTGGCCTTGGCCATGTTCGTCCGAATCTTCGGCAAGCAGGGCTTCGTAGTCGCCGCTTTCAATCAGGCTAACCAGTTCTGCCGGACTTTCCGCACCTTCTACCTAGTCGCAGGATAAATAACTCTATTCTACTGCAAAATATGTATGTCATCAGCCATCATTTGGCCTTGGCTGCCGATG
>NZ_KV830178.1:0-86998 GCF_001836705.1 Neisseria sp. HMSC061B04 | reverse complement strand
GCATAACTGCTAATCTACGTCAGCCCCTTCTTTTATGCGGACGTATTTCAAAAAAATAAAGGTCTGTAGGAATATGGATAGTAATACACCATAGAAAATAACTTGTTTTCCAAGCTGCTTCTTAGAGTAGAATATAGCAAGTCTGATAAAGGCAATGACGGCTGCAACTAAGCATAAACCCATTAGGAGGAAAAGGATAAATCCCATTTTTTTTCTCAATTCATTATAAATATCAGTGTGTTAAATTCTTAGTTTTCTTTAGAGTCCGACTAAGGTTCATTTTTGAAAACTAAAGAGTTTTTACATATTAAATAAAGGCCGTCTGAAAAAACAGCAAACTGATTTTTCAGACTAAGTAGCTAAAAGGTAATCCGAATGGCCAATTATCGGATATTTAGGGAGGAGAGGGGAAATAAAGGGGGATTTGGAACAAAAATAGCTGAAATCCTGTATTTGATTCTCAGTTTTTGGCTAGGTCGTAATAATACTTATTGATCCAATCGGATTAACTTGCCTTTTATTTTGGTGCAAATACCTCCATCCTCTCCACATCGCATCAGTTTACCATTGTCAATAGCTTTATTAATTTCCTCAACCCATTCTATACGTTTTATCTGGGTATTAGCCAGTTGAATAGAATAAACTATTGTACCTAAACATAATAGAGCAGTTAGGCAAAATAGAGTGATTGATGCTATTACCAAATATTTTAAATTTTTAGCTGATTGCTGCTGCTGTTTTTCAATTTCACGAGAATTTTCGAGCAACCATCTTCCACTTGTCTCCATCCTTTCGGTAAATTTATCTACTGACTGATTTAAACCACGATGTACTTCTTCTGCGGCTGTTTGCTTAATAGTATCTGCTGAGCGGTTCAAATCGGTAGTTGCTGTATTCAATTCTTGGAATGCTTGTGAAATTAATAGTTCAGCATTTTTTGCCCGCTTTTCCGTTTGTCCAGCTAAAGCAATGATATTATCAGTCAGATGATCAATTTTTTGGTCTAGATCCATATGTTTTCCTTAACTTCGGACGATACCTGAAGATTTTGATTGCTCTTCGGCTAATCTCATATTTTCTTGCTCCTGGAACATTTTTTCCGTATTTTGTTGTAAACCTCGATTAATGTTGGAAGCAAGTAGACTGTCTAGCGAATGTTGCATTGTTTTGTCGTCTGCTAATAATGCTGCAAAACCGTATTCACGGAATTCTTTAGAGGAAGCATTTGAAGCTAAAGGTTTGCTAAGATCAAGTTTATTTGCATCAGCATAAATAGTTTTATCGCTATGAGGATGTTTACCCTTATCTTGCATAAGATGCATTGACCGACTATCGAATATAGATTTTGGAGTAGGCGTACTATTAATAAGCTCTTTAATCTTTTCCTGATCTCTATCAAATTTTTCTGTCATGTTACGCATGATTTTCATTTTTTCGTAAAGATTGGCATTCGCAAAACTGACTGCAGCAAATAAAGTTTTTGAGGTAGCTACATCACCTCGATAGTCTGAAATCATAAATTTATTTGCTTCCGCTAATTGGCGAGCACGAGTGTAATTATGTTCAGAAAGGATCGAATCTTTACCCACAAAATGATCAGATGAGTGAGCTTTAAATGCTCTTGCTGCTGCAGTCACCGCATGGTAAACAGACGTATTGCTTTTATTGTTATAGCCAGATTTTTTTAAAGGGGCAAGGTCGTCTTGTTCGGCTAGAATGATAACTTTACCGTAATGCGGATTAGCAGCAGAAACGGCATCTGCAGCTTTAACGTAATTGGTTACATTACCGTTACCCTGTCGTACACCATGCATAAGGACAGCGCCATATGCATTAAAGGTCACTCCTTCATGGCCAAAGCGGTATGTTTGAATTTGAGCGTGTGTTCCACCGAGTGAATGTCCGGTATGAGTAACAGAAGGTTTGGGTAGATATGGGCGATTACGATGAAACTCTTCTGCTTTTGAAATAGCCATGCGTGTTAGTTTTTCTGCATCGGCTGATTGATTATTCATACTCCGGGTAACCATTTTTAAGTCTGTATACCCATCACTCAAATCCTTAAGACTGATCGCGGTTCCTCTATGGGCAGCAATAAAGTCATTGGTACGGACATCTTGATATACGGCACCATAATATCCAGTTCTCGGATTATTCCATACAGCAGCTACTTTATATTCATTACCTCCGATTTTAATAGTTTCGTTTCCTTTGGTAACGGAGCGTGAGGTATAAGCATCTATAGCCAAATCGGCATGTTGCTGTCTAGTAATTTCACTCATGGTCGAATTTCCTCTAAAGAAACGGTGATGCTGAATTTTTC
Source organism: Neisseria sp. HMSC061B04 (assembly GCF_001836705.1). NCBI lineage: Bacteria > Pseudomonadati > Pseudomonadota > Betaproteobacteria > Neisseriales > Neisseriaceae > Neisseria > Neisseria sp. HMSC061B04. Next base: position 84,675 of record NZ_KV830178.1, on the reverse strand, counting down.
TTTGTCTTGATTTGGATTATATAGCTCTGAGGGTGTTATTCCGTAATGAGTGGGATTATCAATATAAATAGTACCGTCTTCTTTTTTTGAAAAAGGATATGGTCGTGTTGAGAAATATTGCGTTAGTGTTTTTTTACTCAGTAGCTTTTCCAATATATCGCTAAAATTGAATCTGGTTTCTTCAGGTTTACCCGTTGCTGATAGTGAAAAACCAAATCCTTCTGGGTTCCAATGACAAACTCCGTCGCCAAAGTAGTCTTCATTTAAAACAGCATCTGCATATACAATGGATTCATATTCAAACTCATTGATTTGATGGATATCAAACTGTACATTTTTTTCAGGATGGGCGGGAGCACCTTCAATTTTATTGATGATGTATGTGCAATCCTCAGCTTTATAGCCAACGCCCATCTTTCCTATGAGTTTTAAGGGGCCTGGGGCATCATTGATTTTAATCTTGAGGCGGTATGCTTGTTTAGGCTGAGGATTTAAATGAAATTTGGCTTCTGTCTCTTGTTGAATACTCATACTGTTCTCCGAATTGCTGCAAGCACTTATGCTGAAAATTGAAAGCAAGGCTGCAGTCAATAATACGATCATCGGTTTCATTAGGTTGTCCTATTAGAATAGAGGGATAGTCCAAAGACTGGTGCAGATGGCTTTTTATTTTACACGAATAAACTAGTGAATCAACATATTAATCATTTTGGACATTTCTTTATTGTTGGGGGAAGGTATTTTTAAGAATTCTTGGATGGGAAATGATTGTTTTGTAGTTACATTTGTTTATTGTATATAGGTAATTATGGACAACTTGTACTAGGGTATAAGTAGAGAAACGTATAGCTGCTTTATAAGTTAGACGATTTGATTATTATGAACCTGAACAGTAATAAGGAAATCAATGGGGCACTCTGTAAAGGCTAAAGAATTAATTATAGTAAGCTAGATACTGATAAGGAGAGTTTTTTCATCATTTATATTCGAATATAAAACAGCCTTTTCCATCAATAGCCAAAAAACTTTGTTTGAGTCCCGACTCTTGATAGGAAAAGGCTGTGTTGTAAAGGCATTAGCTATTTATATCTTAGTGATGGCTACACCCGCCGTGGGTTTCTGTAAATTCTATCATTAAATGGTGCTAAAACGACCTAAAACTTTATTTTCTACATTATTATTTAGTGCTAAACGGGTTAAAAATTTATCCTTAAGTCAAAATTACAACGATATTTGAGACTGAATTATCATGCCTGTCAGAAAAATTCCTAAAAATTACCGTAATATCACTGGAATGGCCGCCCATTCTAAGTCTGTAGGCTGCGCAGCTTATGAATCTTCTTTGGAACGGGATTTCTTTAGTTTATTGGAGTTTTGTCCCGATGTAATCCGCTTCGAGGTACAACCGGTTTCTATCGAATGGTTTGATGATTCCGGCAAAAAGCATATGTACACACCTGATGTTTTGGTGCACTACAAACCTAGTCGGCAACCTGTTACGATAATTCTCTATGAAGTCAAATACCGAAGCGATTTGAGGAAAAACTGGTCAGTATGGCAGCCAAAATTTAAGGCAGCAAGAGCATTTTGCCGACAAAAGGGCTGGATGTTCAAACTGGTCACTGAAGTTGAAATTCATACAGTCTATCTTCAAAACGTGCGATTTCTGCTGCCCTATATGCGGAATGCCGTTGTGCATGAATATTACGAGCCATATATGGTACTACTTGACCAAAAATTAAAAGAGCTTAAAACAGCTACTCCGAGAGAGCTAGTTGCAGCTGTTTTTCAAGATGAGTGGAATCAGGCAAAAATTTTACCAGTGTTATGGTATCTAGTGGCCGTAGGAGAAATCGGTGCAGATTTGAACCTACCGCTGACGATGAATTCTCCATTATGGAGAAAGCGATGAATACCGGAAAGGCTGTGTTAGATATTCGACCGGGAGCAATGGTCGAATTTAACGGGATCTGCTGTGTAATTACAAACATTGTGGATTTGGACGCGGTTTTGCTGACTGAGGTAGAAAGCCGTAAAACTTATCAAGTTAAAGTGGCGGAGTTGTCCTCCATAACGAATGAACCTCCTTCCACCCAAGATTTAAGTACCATCGATGCACAAGAATGGGCCACGGCAACAAAACGTTTTGAGATTATCAAGCCTTTACTGGACGATAAAAAACGGACGAAGAAAGCTGTTGAAGAAAGAGCTGCACAGTTTGGTGTTCATGCCAATACCATTTACCGCTGGCTTCGGCAATACCACGAAACAGGTTTGCTGACGGGTTTATTCAAACAACACCGAAAAGATAAAGGTTGCTATCGTATTAACAGCAATGTCGAAGAGATCGTCCAATCCGTTATTGAAAAAGAATATCTGACCAAACAAAAAAAGCCAGTCCAACAAATAATTAACGAGATCAAGCGGCAATGCTTGGATGTAGGATTGGCATATCCTCATAACAATACTATCCGTGCCCGCATCAGCAAGCTGGATCCTCAGTTTAAGATAGCGAAAAGACAGGGGAAAAAAGCTGCTGAGGAGCAGTTTAAACCGTCTAAGGGCAGTTTTCCCAATGCGGATTTTCCGTTGGCGGTCATTCAGATAGACCATACGAAACTAGATATTATTCTGGTGGATGATGTTTACCGTAAACCAATTGGTCGCCCGTGGATCACAATGGCAGTTGATGTGTTCAGCCGGATGATTCCCGGATTCTACATTTCCTTTGATCCACCTAGTGCATTATCGGCAGGATTGTGTCTAGCTCATTCTGTACTGACAAAAGAAAAATGGCTTGCCCAGCATGAAGTGGAAGGCTTGTGGCCGTGTTGGGGATTACCACGAAAAATCCATTTGGACAATGCAAGGGAGTTTCACGGCAAAGTATTGGAAAAAGCCTGTAAACAATACGGTATCGACATTGAATGGCGTCCGGTGGCGCGGCCACATTTCGGTGGTCATATAGAGCGACTGCTGGGTACGGTTTTACAGGAAATACATACTTTGCCCGGTACGACTTTTTCCAATGTTGTCGAACGTCGTAATTATGATTCCGAAGACAGTGCAGTATTTACACTGTCAGAATTTGAAAAATGGCTGACAACTTTCATTACCGGTGTGTATCACCAGAGGATGCATTCAGCATTGGGTATGTCGCCGATGGCCAAATATAAAGAAGGTATATTCGGTACGGACTCTCTCCCGGGAACGGGTATGCCGCCTAAAGTCTTAGATGAAACCAAATTCCGATTGGATTTCATGCCTTTTGAAATGAGAACCGTTCAACAATATGGCGTATCCATCCATAAAATTCATTATTGGCATGATGTACTTCGCACTTGGATTGGTGCAACAGAACCGGGAAACCCGAAAAGGGCTCGTCAGTTTGTGTTTCGATTTGACCCTCGTGATCTCAGCGTAATCTGGTTTTTTGACCCTGAATTGAATAGCTATTTTGCTATCCCTTACCGGGACAGTTCCCATCCAGTTATGAGTATTTGGGAGTTAAGAGAAATCAACCGCCAACTCAAACAGGAACACAAATCCAACATTGACGAAAGAATGATTTTTTCAGCTTATGGCAAGATGCGCGAGATGGAAGAACAAGCTCAAGGCAAAACCAAAGCGGTACGCAGAGCGATGCAACGACGTAAAAATAATGAAAGTATTGCTATAACCAAACCGGTTCCCAAAGAGAATAACGGTATCAATAATACAGCCACTGCTTTTCCGCAAATGGATTCGCTGGAGACTGAAATGTCTTTTGAAAATGTACAGCCGTTTGACGACTTGGATGATTTGTCATGAAATATCCTCATTTGCACAAAAAAACCGCCACATATTTGGATGTTGATACAGAGGAACGCATCTGGCACATCCGTTCGCCGCATTGGATAGGTTATCCCCAAGCTGAGCACATTTTGAACAAACTGGAAGATCTTTTGGTTTATCCCAAAATCCACCGTATGCCGAATCTTCTGATTGTCGGAGATACCAATAACGGTAAAACCATGCTGGCTCACCGTTTTTTGAGAAAACATCCTGCTGACCTAAATTTAGATGGTGACAGTGTATTGGTTCCTGTACTGCTGGTTCAGGCTCCACCTGTTCCGGATGAAGGAAGATTTTACAATACTATTTTAGATGCAATCTTTGCACCATATAAATCGCATGACAGAATAGATAAGAAGCAGACTCAAGTCATACACTTACTCAAACGTATGCAAACTAGAATGCTGATTATTGACGAAATCCATCATATCTTGGCTGGTAGCATGAACCGGCAAAGGGCTTTTCTGAATGTCATCAAATATCTAGGAAACGATTTACAAATACCGATTGTCGGTATAGGCACTAAGGATGCTTTCCGTGCGTTGCAAACTGATCCGCAGTTATCCAACCGATTCGAACCGGCTGTTCTGCCTAGATGGAACTTAGATAGAAATTTTCTTCGGTTATTGGTTAGCTTTGAAAGAATGATCCCCCTGAAAAGACCGTCTGAACTGCAAACGAGAGAACTTGCCGTCAGATTGTACAATATGAGCGAAGGATATATTGGAGAGCTATCTCGGGTACTGACAGAAGCTGCCGCAACTGCTGTACAAAATGAAACGGAACAAATAAATCATGAAGTGCTTGATTCAATCGGCTGGGTAACACCTACTGAGCGGAAGCGGCAAATAGACAAACTGGCTTAGATATGTCTGACTTACATCTTTGGCCAGCACATCCCCATCCGTATCATAATGAACTACTGTCTTCATGGCTGGTTCGAACGGCACATGCGAACGGACTAAAAGTTCAGACATTTTGCAACTTAGTCTTTGGGAACAATTATGAGATATGGAATCGGGATATTGACAGATATATTCCAGAGTGGATAGTTACAAAGCTAAGTGAAAAAAGCGGAATAAGTGCGGAGAAAATCGATAGAACTTCACTACGGCGTTTTCAGGGCATTTTGTTTGACAAAGTACGTCCATCAGGACATCTGACGTGGGTAAACAGTTTGCAGATATACCATCGGAAACGCGTAGGATACGGTTTATTGTTCTGTCCATTGTGCTTGGCAGAAGACTATGAACCTTATTTTAGGGTGTCATGGCGTGTTGCCTGCTATACCTTTTGCCCAAAGCACAAAGTGATACTTCACGACCGATGTTCACATTGCGGTGCGGGTGTTGCATTCCATCGGCAAGAGATGGGAAATATGCAAGAAACAGCGTTTCGGCCCCTCAAATTCTGCTGGCAGTGTAAAACCGACTTGGCTTGTACAGAAACACAACCCGTTACAGCTTGGAGTGGTAATACACTTGAACAATGGCGAAGACTGTTAGTTTGGTTGGAACACTACCCGGTAGAAAGTTCACAAAACAGTTATAGAGACAGTTTGAAAATATTGCACCACTTTGTCACGCTATTAACTTCACAACGACTGGCACCGAAATTATATTCCTATTTATGCCTAAAAACCGGTTCACAACCACAAAAAATTGATAAAAGCAAGCGTACAGCATGGGAAAGCAGAGGACTGATCGAACGCCACCATACTTTGGATTTATGTTGGTGGCTGATGGATAATTATCCGGACAATCTCTTTCAGGCATGGAAAGATGGTGTTTTGCGCTATAACCATATGCTGAAAGATTTTGATGATTGTCCAGAAGAATTCAGAAAACTAGTTGCCACTTTAAACAGAAACAGCAGGAAAAATCTTTATCGTAAACAACATTTAAAATAACAGTTACTATAAAAAATATTTTCTTATAATTCCCCATTTATTTATTGATTAATAGTCTCTTTTCTGGGATATTTATGTCCTTTCCATAAATCATGATCTCAGATCCTTTTACCTTATTGTATGCACAATAGGTCAAAAAATACTCATCCTGCCTGTACTTCTGATAGATTTTTTTTATTTCAGAGCAATTATCATACGAGACTATCCATTTTCGATTCACAGAACCTAAGGCATTACAAATATTGACATGGTCATTATGATTATAAAAATTCCTATACAGTCCTTGTCCCTTTACATAATATGGCGGATCTAGATAAATAAGTGATTTCTCTGGTAGTAAGGTATTTACTTTTTGCAGCAATGATAAAGCATCTTCATTGTATATGTGGATATGATTTGCATATTTCGCAATGCGAATAATCAATTTGGACAATCGTTCTTTATTGAATCGGGCATCTAGTTTATAAGTTCCATTTTGACTTTTCCCTCCAATTACTCCAGCTTTTAAAATACCCGACCGGTTGGTTCTATTTAGATAGAAAGCAGCAAACCCATGAGCCAACGAAGAATATTCTTCCGGATGCTGCAATATAATTTTTTGTTTTTCCCATTCTTCAACAGATAGTGGCACATCATACAAGAGTGCTAGAAAATTTTCTGAATCGTTCGTAATAGAGTTCCAAAAGTTATAAATAGCTAAATCCAAATCATTAATATGGATGTCAGAGCAATATTGATTGAAAAGTAGATCTAAAGCCACGCCACATCCACCAGCAAAAGGCTCAAGATAGTGCCCTCCCGTTAGATTGTTGACATCCATTACAGCCCTTACGAAAGGTGCAAAAGCCCCTTTCCCTCCAGGGTAACGTAGAGGGGTAAGAGGATTGGAATGTCCAGCCATTGAGAAACCTTTTTACTATCTGTTTAGTTGTTGATTATAAAGTAAGCTAATCTATTTGGCCAGCTAATTTTGACGGTAACTTTTAGAACATGAAACAATATTTACTGCTTCAACAATTCTCTCTAAAAACATATCTACTTGTGTTTCATTTTCTCCGCACCACTTTTCAATGATGCCACTTTTTTCAATAAAGTTCACATTATCTTGAAACCATTTTTTATTCTCATCCCGATTAGAATTTGATGTTAGAGTCATAACCCTGTCTCTAACATAGTCGCTTGTATAGGCACCAGGCATCTGTTTCCAGAAGTTATCATTATGTCCTTCAAGCTTTCTTTGCAAGAAACGATATAGAATCATCTCCGGATTGCGTTCAGTATGTCTTGTGTTGTCAGTGAAAGTGGAGTCATTTGGCAATGGACATATATTTGGGTTTTCTTCAATTGTTTTTCGATTGGACTCACTAGAGAAAACATCATTATCTGGAATTAAAATAACACTTTGAAAATATGAATCTCCTTTATGTAGATCCAATAAAATATTACATCCGACACTTAAGCTGATCAGTTCCAGTTCTTTCCCAAAGTAGTCTTTATCATGAATGATATTTTTGTATTTTAATATCTGTTTAAAGAAAAATAATGCTTCATCATCTTCAAAATAAAGCTTTATTGTTTCTGGCTTATCTTCAAGAGGGGCTAACACAAGCATATCATTTTTAATTTTTGTATATGTGGGATTTTCCATAATCCTAGGAAAGTTTGAGTCTTGTAAGTAAACAACACCATTTACCTTCTCTCCTGGATGTTCGTTTTTGGACAGGATAGTTTTAATGACAGTTAATGAATGTGTGGTTAAGATAATTTGAAGATTAAGTTTCCTAGCTTGTGTATGAAGTAAATTTATCAGTTTTTCTTGGGCTCTAGGGTGTAGTCCAGCGTCAACCTCATCAATTACCAAAATACCTCCACTATAAGTTTGAGGGGAGGTTCTTTTTAAATAGTTGAATGAAGCTAAGGCAGTCACTATTGAGCTAAGTGAATCTTGTCCCAACGAAACTGTAAAAGAATGATATGGAAAAGAAGGGAGATATGAGCTTTTTTTAGAGCTCGAAAAAGAGTGAGCTGTAATTTCATTATCAGATTCATCAAAATACAATACATCTTTAAAAGAATTAACAATAAAGTTTTTGTCTTCTCCATTCATTTTTTTAATGGTTTTTTTATCGATAAGTTCCGCATCAAACTCACCAATAGGTGTCATTCTACTCATTCCCAAGTACAGGGTAGGAATTGGCATTTTACCAGCTCCTTTAAGTTTTTCATCCAACACCTCTATCTCTGGAGTATTAGGTAATTGTTGTGTTCGTGGAATAATACGTAGCCGCCAGATATTAATTAGTGGTTCAGAAGATGAAGATAATGAATTATTATCAAAATCTTCTAAATCAAGAGAATGATTTGGATCTATATGCTTATCTTCCGGTACCTTAATCATATGATTTTTATAGAGCCGCTCCTTGATAGCATGTTTTTGTATACTTACTGCACATATTTTATTGAGTTCAATAAAGCTGCCATCTTGGTTTGTCTCGACATGATATTGAACGGTAACCTTAGGCGTATCTGCTTTTTTAGTCCCCTTTATAAGGTAGTTGTCATAATCTTGAAAGTAGTCCAAATGGAAAGCTTCTTGAAAATTAGATTGAAATACTTTTCCGAAAAAACTTTTCTCCCCTTTAGAAAGTCCAGAGCAGTTAGCAATCAAACCTAATATAGTAGATTTTCCAATGCCATTATGTCCTGCAATTGCTGTAATATACGGAGCAATGGGAATTTCAATATTCTTTAACTTACGAAATCCTTTTTCATCGAAAGATATTTTTTTTAGTTTCATTTTATTATTCTCAACTTAACTTTGATAAAGATAGCTCTAGGATATTTTAACCGGAAATTGTTGAACAGATTTTATAGATAGATAAAGCATACTCCTCAATGCTAGGCCAACTATGCTTCATAGACCTGATATGAAACTTTCCGTTTGTTGAAATATTTTTCCAAATTCCTTTTGACTTAGCAAGCGAATGCAAGATTTTTTTTATTTCTTCAGTCTTCATTGAACTTGCTCCATATATCATAGCAGCAGTTAAGGATTCTGATTCTCTTTGTTCAAACTCCACCAACCAAAATAGCATATTATCTATATTGAGTTCGGCAATTAAAACTCTTCTTGGAGTTTTGACTAGGTTGGTTGTTGTTGCAGAAGTATCTAAATAAGACCATTGACTGCTACGATTAGAAGTTAACGGTATATATAGGGTCGGCCATACTTTTGCCGTAACACCTTTATCTTGATAGTTCTCTGATAAATATCGGACAGCGGCCATCATATTTTCAAAGGTAGCAGGCAGAGCTTCGGAACGACTGTGAGAACGTAGCTTTTGAGCGATGCCTGTTTCTTTTCCAACATTAATAGAGATTGAAATGGGAGCAGTTTTGGACTGTCCTGATGTACCGTCGCCGGTTCCCAATGCTGTGGTCGATTCCGATGGCGGTAAAAACAGTAAGTCTGTTTTTCTATAATTACAAAACTCTTTTTCAGGCTTGATGAGTTCTTTATTCCAAAGATCTCCAAAACGTTCTTTTACATAGTCAATAACCATTCTTTTCATATTCTGCACAGGTTCTTCTATGCTATGCAGTTTTTTTGAAGTACCAGATTTTAATCTCTGGTTCCTTAGATAAGGACGTTTATTTGATTCCGGTAGATCAGTTTCTGGAGATGCTTGCCTGCCATCATTGTCTCTAATAACCACTAAATTAGAAAAAGGAAAGGGAGCAGTACAACGCAATAATTCTAAGATTAAGGTACGAACTTTTCCACCGCTAGTAAAACTTAGGCAGCGTGCAGCCCAATCTGTTTTTCCTTGAAACGGGAAATTAGTTTCCGGCATCGGCTGATGATACTTCCCCACTGATTGTTTGACTAACTAACGATGAATTTGGAAAAATCCCTGCTGTGCATTTTTGTCCCTTAAAATCCTACCCAAAACCCATCCCTCATTATCGTAAAGCCATTGTCGTAAATGGATTATGAGAATCTTGGTTTTTGAATCAAAACCGCATCGCTCACCGATGATTTGATCGAAATTAGTTTCATATGACCCCAAAAAAGCAATCTTGGCCAAATTGGTTGAAATGGCGTAATAAAAACGAATAACTTCAGCAACGGGAATAATGATTGAATAGGGATCTCCATCAGATTCAATAGCCAAACATCTTGCAGATAATCCATTTTTGAAACCGCCAATATCAAAGGCAGCTTTATTGATGATATAACCGGTTTGATCTTTATGCGCTGCTTCAATCAAACGTACAGAATCTTCAGCTATGTTAACGTTTGGTAAATTACTAGGCACGATAACTTGGTAATCCAATAACTTACCGTTTTTCCAAAGAGAACCGATAGTAAGTACCGGCAGTTGTCCAACACCAATAGTGCAGCATATTCGCTCTTTATTTAACCAGCCAAAATCAGCAATAGACGTTTTGTCTGTTACTGATACAGGTCTGAGATAAACGTCGATGGTCGGTTCCGTAGGTACGTTATCGTTTTTTCGTACTGCTCCGAACCAATCAATTCTCCAAACTCTTCCGTCGTTGGGAAATTCTTTAATCTGGATCACCGGCATCTTGTTATTCCATGTTAGCACCATTTAGCGATGTATAGCACCAAAGAGCGATGTTCAGTATCATTTATTGTTAGAATTCACAGTTTCACGCAAAGCTTCTGCTGCTTGTTCGTCAGCGTGGTAGCTGGAACGAACCATTGCGCCGATGGCGGCATTGGTAAAGCCCAATTCGTATGCTTCTTTTTCAAAAACTTTGAATTGGTCAGGCGTTACATAGCGCAAGACGGGTAAGTGGCCGTCTGAAGGTTGCAGATATTGGCCGATGGTAATCATCTCGATATTGTTGGCACGCATATCGTGCATGATTTCGCGCACGTCCTCGTCTGTTTCGCCCAGGCCGACCATAATGCCGGATTTGGTCGGGATATGTGGCATCATTTCTTTGTAGCGGCGCAGAAGGTCGAGGGAGTGCTGGTAGTTGGCACCCGGACGGGCTTTTTTATACAGGCGCGGATGGGTTTCCAAGTTGTGGTTCATCACGTCAGGCGGTGTTTCTGCCAAGATTTTCAATGCGATGTCCAAGCGGCCGCGGAAGTCGGGAACGAGGATTTCGATTTTGGTATTCGGGCTGGTTTCGCGGATGGCTTTGATGCAGTCGGCGAAGTGTTGTGCGCCGCCATCGCGTAAGTCGTCTCGGTCGACAGATGTAATGACGACATAGCGCAGGTTCATGGCTTTGACGGATTCGGCCAAGTGCTTAGGCTCATCAGGATCCAGCATATTCGGGCGGCCGTGGCCAACGTCGCAGAATGGGCAGCGGCGGGTACAAATATCGCCCATAATCATGAATGTGGCCGTACCCTTGGTAAAGCATTCGCTGATATTGGGACAAGATGCTTCTTCGCACACGGTATGCATTTTTTGTTCGCGAAGAATGTTTTTGATTTCAAAGAATTTCTTGCCCGGCAATTTGGCGCGGATCCATTCGGGCTTTTTCAATTTTTGTTCCAATGGAACCACTTTAATCGGAATGCGTGCAGTTTTGTCTGCACCTTTCAGTTTGATGCCGCGTTTGGGGTCGTTTTTTACTTCTTCACTCATGGTGATGTGTTCTTTCTGTCGTTATAAAGGCCGTCTGAAAAGCTTATAGGAGGATTTGTACCTAAAAGTTTATGGGTAAAAGTTCAGAGGGCGGTTAAAAGATGGCAGTGTGACTGGATTTTTTCAGACGGCCTTATGCCAGCTCTTTTTGTAAATGCTTGGTCAGCTTGTCTGCAACTTCTGCCAAACTGGGTGCCGGAGAGACGTAGTCGGCAATTTGGGTCATTTCCATACCGGCATAACCGCAGGGATTGATGTGGGTAAACGGACTTAAATCCATGCTCACGTTGAGCGCCAAACCGTGGTAAACGGAGCCGTCTTTGATACGCAGGCCGAGGGAAGCAATTTTACGCTCGCCGACATAAACGCCGGGACGTTTGGGATCGGCGGCTGCTTCAATGCCGTATTCTGCCAAGGTGGCGATGATGCTGTTTTCAAGTGCGGAAACGATATGGCGCACACTGGTCTTACGGCGTTTGAAATTGATCATCGTATAGACGACCAATTGGCCGGGACCGTGATAAGTAATTTGACCGCCTCTGTCAATTTGGACAACGGGTATATCGTCGCGGATGAGGAGGTGTTCGGGCTTACCGGCCAAGCCTTGGGTAAATACGGGCGGATGTTCGACCACCCATAATTCGTCTTCGGTATTTTCGTCACGCGAGGCATTGAATGCCTTCATGGCTTCGAAAGTCGGCAGGTAATCGACCAAGCCTTTGTGCACGATTTTCATTACAACACCACTTTAACCAATTCGTGGGAAGTCAGGTCGCGGTAGATATTGTCCAACTGCTCTTGATTTTCAACATTTACATGGACAGTCGCGCCGGTATAGTTGCCTTTGCTGCTTGGGCGCGTAGTGATGTGGTGCGGCTCGGTATCGGGAGCATGTTTGCGCACGGTTTCCAAGATGGCGGATTCAAATTCCGGATGAACCGCGCCCATGACTTTTACAGGGAAGGTGCAAGGGAATTCAATTAATGATTTTTTTTCGGTTGAGTCTGTCATGGTTTACTACCTTGTTTGGTTAGCCAGGGCCGTCTGAAAAGTTTTCAGACGGCCCAAAATCCGATATATTTTATCGTAAACGTCCATATCGGGCTATTAAAAATGATGTTTTTGAAAATAGGTGCGGATAAGCTGTTTTCAAGTCTTGAAATGGAGCGCTTCAGCCCAATTTTGAGCTACATTCTGATTTAACAATGATTGAGATTATTAACTATGCCGACAAAAGACAAATATTTCGAGGAATACAGTGCGCTGGCTACTTTGCCTTTACGCGATGTCGTGGTGTATCCGCATATGGTATTGCCGCTGTTCGTCGGTCGTCCTAAATCGATTGCAGCCCTTGAGGCGGCAATGGCCAATGATGATCCGGTTTTCCTGTTGGCCCAGCTTGACCCTAATACAGAAGACCCTAAAGCCGAAGATTTGCACCAAACTGGTACGGTTGCCCAAGTTTTGCAGGTTTTGAAGCTGCCTGACGGCACCGTTAAAGTGTTGGTAGAAGGTATCCGTCGTGCGCGCGCATTGACGGTTGACGAAACAGGCGGACTGTTTTTATCCCATGTTGAGGCGATTGATGAAAACAGCGACAAGGACAATCCTGAAATTGAAGCCTTGCGCCGTACCTTGCTGACTCAATTTGAGCAATATGCGAAATTGAACAAAAAAATCCCTGCCGAAGTCATCAGCACCATCAGCAGTATCGATGACAACAGCCGTCTTGCCGATACTATTGCCGCGCATTTACAGCTGAAATTAGAGCAGCGTCAATATGTGCTGGAGACTGCCGGCATTGTTGAGCGTTTGGAATTTCTGCTGGCTCAGTTGGAAGCCGAACTCGACATCATGCAGGTCGAGAAGCGCATTCGTGGCCGTGTAAAACGTCAAATGGAAAAATCCCAACGTGAGTATTACTTGAATGAGCAAGTAAAAGCGATTCAGAAAGAGTTGGGCGAAGAAGACGAGCGCGGCGAGCTGGATGCGCTGGAAAACAAAATCAAAGAAGCAGGCATGAGCAAAGAGGCTGAAGAAAAATGTCTGTCTGAATTGAAAAAACTGAAAATGATGCCGCCAATGTCTGCGGAATCTACCGTCGTGCGCAACTATATCGATACTTTGCTTGAGCTGCCGTGGAAGAAAAAATCCCGTGTCAGCAAAGATATTGCCAAGGCTGATTTGATTTTGAATGCCGACCACTATGGTTTGGAAAAAGTCAAAGAACGTATTTTGGAATATTTGGCCGTTCAAAAACGTATGGATAAGCTCAAAGGCCCGATTTTGTGTTTGGTCGGCCCTCCGGGGGTCGGTAAAACTTCCTTGGGCGAATCAATTGCCAAAGCCACAGGCCGTCAATATGTGCGTATGGCATTAGGCGGTGTGCGTGATGAAAGCGAAATCCGCGGCCACCGCCGCACCTATATCGGCTCTATGCCGGGCAAAATCCTGCAAAACATGGCAAAAGCAGGGGTGAAAAATCCATTGTTCCTTCTTGATGAAATCGACAAGATGGGCAGCGATTTCCGCGGTGATCCGGCCAGTGCATTGCTTGAGGTGCTGGATCCTGAGCAAAACAACAAGTTTGCCGACCACTATGCCGAAGTCGATTATGATTTGAGCGATGTGATGTTTATTGCCACTTCAAACAGCTTGAATATCCCGACTCCGCTGCTTGATCGTATGGAAATCATCCGTCTGTCCGGTTATACGGAAGATGAAAAAATCAATATCGCCATGCAATACCTTGTGCCGAAACAAATGAAGCGCAATGGTGTGAAAGAGGGCGAGTTGGTGGTTGATGAAAGTGCAGTGCGCGATATTATCCGTTACTACACCCGCGAGGCCGGCGTCCGCTCGTTGGATCGAGAAATTGCCAAAATCTGCCGTAAAGTAGTAATGCAGGTTACCTTGAATGAGGACAAGAAAAAAGCGTCCAAATCCAAAACAGCAAGCAAGGCTAAGGCTAAGGCGATTAAAGTTACTGAGAAAAATCTGCATGACTATCTAGGCGTGCGCCGTTTCGACTATGGTGTGGCCGAAAGCGAAAACCGCATCGGTCAGGTAACTGGTCTGGCTTGGACCGAAGTCGGTGGCGAGTTGTTGACCGTAGAGGCAGTTGCCTTGCCGGGTAAAGGTACGATTCAATGTACCGGCCAACTGGGTGACGTGATGAAAGAATCGGTATCGGCCGCATGGTCGGTTGTCCGTTCCCGTGCTGAATCAGTGGGTCTGGCTCCTGATTTTTACGAGAAGAAAGACATTCACATCCATGTGCCGGAAGGTGCGACGCCGAAAGACGGTCCGAGCGCAGGTATTGCCATGACTTTGGCGATGGTTTCTGCCTTTACCAAAATTCCGGTGCGTGCGGATGTGGCGATGACCGGTGAAATCACTTTGCGTGGCGAAGTGTTGCCGATCGGCGGTTTGAAAGAAAAACTGCTGGCTGCTTTGCGTGGCGGCATCAAGCATGTATTGATTCCGAAAGACAACGTCAAAGATTTGGAAGATATCCCTGAAAATGTCAAAACCGGTCTGACCATCCATCCGGTCAAATGGATTGATGAAGTGTTGGCTTTGGGTCTGGAAACTCAGCCTGAGCAATGGGTTGCCGAATTGGCAGTTGCCGAGACCGTGCAAACTCCTAAGACGAAGTCAAGAACAAAAGCAACCAAGCATTAAGTTGGCCGTCTGATGTTGCAAAAAATGTGGTTTTGCCCTGAATGCCACAAAAATAGGGCAATTCCACATCTTTTACTTGACATGATAATTTCAGAATTGCTATAAAGTGCGTATGTGCTTTAAAAGTGCTTAAGCCCCGAGTATTCGGGCATTTCATCATTTTTTACGATAGGAAGGGACTAATTGTGAACAAGTCTGAATTGATCGAAGCAATTGCTCAAGAAGCCGGCATTTCCAAATCTGCTGCGCAAAAAGCTTTGGATGCTACTACTAATGCCGTAACCAACGCGTTGAAAAACGGCGACACTGTTACTCTGGTCGGTTTCGGTACTTTCTACGTCGGCGAACGCGCCGAACGTCAAGGCCGCAATCCTAAAACTGGCGAGCCTTTGACTATTGCTGCTGCTAAAACGCCTAAATTCCGTGCCGGTAAAGCATTAAAAGATGCTCTGTAATTGAGCGTTTTTTCCTGAATAGGAATAAAAAACCGATTCTATTCGGTTTTTTATTTTGAAGGCCGTCTGAAACTTTTCAGACGGCCTTTAGTTTATCGAGTGTATATAAAGGCTGAAACCCAAACAATCAAAGGATTTCTGCTTTTTTAATTCTCCTGCCTACATTTGATTTTTATATTGATATACCTTATCATTAAGGGAAACAATAACAGTATTCAAAACAAACCGCACTTATCGAAAGAAGGGGCAAATAGCCATTCGTAAACAATCTTTCAAATGTGCTACACATTCATCATACTTCTCACGTTTTTTCAATAATCTATTTTTAAAACAAAAAGAAAAGAGAGACTTATGTCTGCTGTTCCTTTGTCGCGCCTGAAAAAAGGCGCAGTCGTACATATTGATTCCATTGCTCCCAATCCTGTTTTTGGTGATTTGGATACCTTGGTAACCCGTCGTCTTGCAGATTTGGGTTTTTCCAGCGGAATGCCGTTGCAAGTGATTGCAGTGGGTGGTTTTGGGAGAGGCCCGTTTGCGGTACGTTTGGGTAACCAATCTCAATTTTCCCTGCGTTCGGAAGAGGCCGGGAAGATTATGTGTCGTATCGTTGAGGCCGTTTAAGGCCGTCTGAAAGAATAAGGAAAAATGATGGAACTAAGCTATTTTGCCTTGATTGGCGCGCCAAACTGCGGCAAAACCGTTTTGTTCAACGGTTTGACCGGCTCACATGCCAAGGTTGCCAATTATCCGGGCGTAACTGTCGATAAGCGCGAGGGCGCCTTCCTCGACGACGAGGCCGTCCGCATTATCGACCTGCCGGGCACATACAGCCTACGCACGACCAGCCCCGACGAAGCGGTGGCGAAAGATGTAATGGTAGGCAAGATGGGCATTCCGCCCGATGCCATTATTGCCGTTGCCGACGCGACCAACCTGCGTATGACCCTGCGCATGATTTTGGAACTGAAAACGCTGGGACTGCCTATGGTGGTGTCGCTGAATTTGAGCGACGTGGCCCGCAAAAGGGGCTTGAATATCGACGCGGCCAAACTGAGCGAGTTGTTGGATGCACCTGTTTTGGAAACAGTTGCAGTGAGCGCGTCGGGTGTACAGGCTGTACGCGAAGCCGTGGCGAAGCTGCCGCGCAAACGCTCTTTCCCCGCAAACCCCGCCTCTGCCGAACGCACGCTCGATGCGCTGGATAGCGACAAACTTTATCAAGAAGTCGAATCGATTTTGGCACAAGTGGTACGCACCCAGATGACGCTGCCCGCATGGCACAAAAAACTCGACGACATCGTGCTGCACCCCGTCTGGGGCATGATTATGCTGCTGGTCATCCTGTTTATGGTGTTCCAAGCGGTTTACACATGGGCGGCGCCGATTATGGACGCCATCGAAGGTGGCTTTACCGCGCTGGGCGAATGGATAGGCGCCAACATGGAGCCGGGCATCCTCAGCGACTTGCTCGTCAACGGCGTCATTGCCGGTTTGGGCAGCGTGTTGGTGTTCCTGCCGCAGATTACGATTTTGTTTGCCTTTATCCTGCTATTGGAAGACTCAGGCTATCTGCCGCGTGCAGCCTTCCTGCTGGATAACATCATGGCAAAAAGCGGTTTGTCCGGCCGTTCGTTTATTCCCCTTTTGTCCAGCTTTGCCTGTGCCGTTCCTGCCGTGATGTCGGCGCGTACCATTAACGACCCGCGCGAACGCCTTGTTACCATCGCGGTTGCGCCGTTGCTGACTTGTTCCGCACGTTTGCCAGTGTATGCGCTGATTATCGCCGCTGTTATTCCTGACCGTACAGTGGGTGGGATTTTCAACCTGCAAGGCCTGACATTGTTTATTCTTTATATCGTAGGCATTCTGTCGGCTGCATTGGCAGCGTATATCATGAAACGCTTGGCGCGGATGAAAGGCAACGTGCAACAATTCCCACTTTTGATGGAATTGCCGACTTTCCGTACGCCTAACTTCAAACACATCATGACCAGCTTGTGGGATAGGGTAAAAGCCTTCCTGAAACGCGCGGGTACCATCATTTTTGCGTTGGCCGTGGTTCTGTGGGGCTTGGTAAGCTGGCCGCAACCGCCTGAAGGCGCAACCGGTGCCGCCATCGATTACAGCTTGGCAGGTACGCTTGGTCATGCTATTCAGCCGTTTTTTGCACCTTTGGGCTTTACTTGGGAAATGTGTATCGCCATGATTCCGGGTATTGCCGCGCGCGAAGTGGTCGTTGCCGCATTGGGTACCGTTTATGCCGTCAGCGCGTCGTCTGAAGATGCCGTACAAAACGCATTAATTCCCATCATACACAACAACTGGGGCTTGCCGACTGCCTTTGCCTTCTTGGCTTGGTATGTGTATGCTCCGATGTGTGCCGCGACTTTGACCGTGATTAGACGCGAAACCAAATCCACGAAAAATATGCTTATGATTACAGGCTATTTGTTCCTGATGGCTTATTTTGCCGCATTCGTGGTTTACCAAATTTCTTCAAGGATACTATCATCATGACTCAATATATTATCGTCGGCTTGATTATGCTCGCCTGCGTATTCTTCCTCTTGCGAAAATTCGTGTTCAAACCGAAAAAACGCGACTGCAGTAGTGGTTGTGGTAAATGTGGCGGTTGCGGTTAAATAAAGAGGGTTAGATAAGTAAAAGGCCGTCTGAAACTGTTTCAGACGGCCTTGGTTATTGGAGAAAGCTTATTTCAATGCTTCTAACAGCTTTCCGTGTATTCCACCGAAACCACCGTTGCTCATGACCAAAATATGGTCGCCTGCTTCGGCATTTTTCACGATTTCGGCAACGAAGGCATCGAAGTCTTTGCCGACGTGCAGCTTGTCGCCCAAAGGCGCGAGGGCTTCGGCGACGTTCCAGTCCACGCCACCGGCGTAGCAGAACACTTGGTCGGCACCTTTGAGGCTTGCGGGCAGGGCGGCTTTCATGGTGCCGAGTTTCATAGTGTTGGAGCGCGGCTCGAGGACGGCGAGGATGCGGGCATTACCAACGCGCTGGCGCAGACCTTCGATGGTGGTTTCAATGGCGGTCGGGTGGTGGGCAAAGTCGTCGTAAACAGTGATGCCGTTTATCGTGCCTTTGATTTCCATGCGGCGTTTGACGTTTTTAAATGCACTCAAAGCTTCACAGGCGGTCTGAATATCGACTCCGGCATGACGCGCGGCGGCGATAACGGCGAGGGCGTTCATGCGGTTGTGTTCGCCCATCAGTTCCCAAGCGACATGTCCGACCGTTTCGCCGTGATGGCGTACGTCGAACGAGCCGTCGGCATGGACGGTACCAACCTGCCAGCCTTGTTCGGTACCAAATTTTTCTACGGGCGTCCAGCAGCCTTTGTCTAGAGTATCTTGCAGGCTTTGTTGTTGTCCGTTGCAGACGATTAAGCCTTCAGACGGCACGGTGCGTACCAAATGATGGAATTGGGTTTGAATGGCGCTCAAATCGGCAAAAATGTCGGCGTGGTCGAATTCCAGATTGTTCAAAATGGCGGTACGCGGACGGTAGTGTACGAATTTGGAGCGTTTGTCGAAAAAGGCAGTGTCGTATTCGTCGGCTTCGATGACGAAAAACGGCGATTTGCTGTTCGGGTCTTGGCGCGGCGTTTGCGGCAGGCGTGCGGAAACGCTGAAGTTTTCCGGTACGCCACCGATGAGGAAGCCCGGTGCGAGGCCGGCATATTCTAAGACCCATGCCAGCATGGAGGCTGTAGTCGTTTTGCCGTGTGTTCCGGCTACTCCGAGCACCCAGTGCCGGTGCAATACGTTTTCAGCTAGCCATTGCGGACCGGAAGTATAAGGCAGGCCTTTGTTCAAAATGGCTTCGATCACATCCATGCCGCGTTTGGCAACATTACCGATAACGTAAATATCGGCTTTAAATTCGTCCAATTGAGCGGCATCAAAGCCTTCGTGTACGTCAATGCCTAAGGCTTCGAGCTGGGTACTCATCGGCGGATACATCTTGGCGTCGCAACCGCTGACTTTAAAACCTGCTTCTTTGGCAATAGCCGCTACGCCGCCCATAAATGTGCCGCCGATACCGATAATGTGGATGTGTTTCATGATAAGACTGTCTTTGGATAAATTAATTGTAAAGCCGTCATTATAACGGAGTTTGGATAAAGGGGTCGTCTGAAAAGTTAGACAACAATAAGAATAGGAAAAAAATATAAGGGATTTGATTTTAAAAGGAGGGCGTTGAAGTTTTGCAAGTATGGGATTGGGTAAGCACTACTTTGGAAAGAGTTATTTAAGATGGTAAAGTCGTTCATGAAGGTCAGGTGAAGCATTGCCTTGAAATCATCCATGCTTGATAGTGTGAGGTTTTTAGTAATAGGTTTACTTGGATAGATTTTAGAAAATGGGTGGGTGTTATTTAAATAATGCCGTCTGAAAAATAAGCCCTGATTAAAACAAGTTATGGCTTTTTTCAGACGGCATTTGTATTCTGTATCTTGTGATTTCTATTAAAGCGCGGCATCCGAACGTTCGCCGGTTCGGATGCGGATGGCTTCTTCAACTGGATAAATGAAGATTTTACCGTCACCGATTTTGCCGGAATGTGCGGTTTCTAAAATGGCATCAACAGCCTGATCGACTTTGTCATCAGCCAATACCAATTCGATTTTTACTTTGGGCAGGAAATCAACCGCGTATTCTGCGCCGCGATAAATTTCCGTATGACCTTTTTGGCGACCGAAGCCTTTAACTTCGCTGACAGTCATGCCGGTAATGCCGATTTCGGTCAAGACTTCGCGTACATCGTCGAGTTTGAAAGGTTTGATAATGGCTTCGATTTTTTTCATATTGAATCTCCTTATTTGAGAAAAGGCCGTCTGAAACATTCAGACGGCCTTTGTTCCATTAAGTTCGTTCAAACTTTATTTGAGTGAACTTATTTCTTTTTCTGAGCCGGCAGGTCGGTACATACACCCAATGCCACTTCCGCAGCCATACCGATGGATTCGCCCAAGGTTGGGTGTGGGTGGATGGTTTTGCCGATGTCAGTTGCATCGCAGCCCATTTCGATGGCCAAGCAGACTTCGCCGATCATATCGCCGCCGTTAGGGCCAACGATACCGCCGCCGATGATGCGGCCGGTTTCGGCATCAAAAATCAGCTTAGTGAAACCATTGTCGCAACCGTTGGCAATCGCACGACCGGAAGCTGCCCATGGGAAGTTGGCTTTGGTGATTTTGCGGCCGGAGGCTTTGGCAGACAACTCGGTTTCGCCAACCCATGCCACCTCAGGAGAAGTGTAGGCAACGCCCGGAATAACGCGTGCGTCGAAGTAGGCTTTGTGGCCGGCACAGTTTTCAGCGGCAACGTGGCCTTCGTGAACGGCTTTGTGTGCCAACATCGGTTGACCGACGATATCGCCGATGGCATAGATGTGTGGCACGTTGGTGCGCATTTGTTTGTCAACTTCGATGAAGCCGCGGTCGGTTACGGCAACGCCTGCTTTTTCGGCGCTGATCAGTTTGCCGTTAGGCGCACGACCGGCAGCTACGAGTACGGCATCGTAACGTTGTGGCTCTTTAGGTGCATTTGCACCTTCGAAGGTAACGTAAACGCCGTCTTCTTTAGGCTCGACAGCAACAGTTTTGGTATTAATCATGATGTTGTCAAAACGGTATTCGTTTTGTTTTTGCCATACTTTCACCAAGTCGCGGTCTGCGCCTTGCATCAGGCCGTCCATCATTTCAACAACGTCGAGGCGTGAACCCAGCGTGCTGTAAACTGTACCCATTTCAAGGCCGATGATACCGCCGCCGATGATCAGCAGTTTGCCCGGTACTTCTTTCAGAGCCAGTGCACCGCTGGAATCGATGATGCGTGGATCTTCAGGAATGAAAGGCAGTTTGGTTACGCGGCTGCCTGCTGCAATGATACAGTTTTTGAAGGCAACGATTTTTTTCTCGCCGGTAGGAGTCGCTTGCTCGTACACATCGCCGGTGGTCAGCGACACTTCCAGGTGGTGAGGATCCAAGAATTGACCGTCGCCTTGGATAACGTCTACTTTACGGCCTTTGGCCATACCTGCCAAGCCGGTAGTCAGGCGGGAAACCACGCCGTCTTTGTAAGCGCGCAGCATGTCGATGTCGAGTTCTGGTTCTGGGTATTTGATACCGTTCGCAGCCAAGTGACGTACTTCATCGATAACGGCAGCGTTGTGCAACAAGGCTTTGGAAGGGATACAGCCGACGTTCAAGCAAACGCCGCCCAAAGTTTTGTAACGCTCGACGATGGCCACTTTCAAGCCTTCATCGGCTGCGGCAAATGCAGCGGAATAACCGCCGGGGCCACCACCCAATACAATCACATCGTACTCGGCATCGGCAGAACCGCCAAATTGTGCAGCTTGAGGAGCAGCAGCTTTAGGGGCTTCTTGTGCAGGAGCAGCTGGTGCTTCGGCTTTAGGGGCGGCAGCCGCACCTTCGGCTTCAACGACTGCAATCAAGCCGCCTTCGGAGATTTTATCGCCGACTTTAACTTTAACTTCTTTGACTACGCCCGCAACTTCGGCAGGTACGTCCATAGTGGCTTTATCGGTTTCCAAAGTAATCAGAGTATCGTCCACAGCAATGGTGTCACCTACATTTACTTCAACCGCAATAATATCTACGTTTTCGTGACCGCCAATGTCGGGCACTTTTAATTCAACTAAGCTCATGTCTAATCTTTCTGAATGATGTTCGGACTTCCTTTTTCAGACGGCCTGAGTAAAAAGGCCGTCTGAAAATGCTTGGATTACAGAGTAATGCGGCGGAAGTCTTTCAACAGGTTAGCCAGGAATACGGTAAAGCGCATACCGGCCGCACCGTCGATGACGCGGTGGTCGAAGGACAAGCTCAATGGGCACATCAGGCGAGGAGCAAATTCTTTGCCGTTCCAAACCGGTTTGATTTGGGATTTGCACACGCCCAAGATGGCAACTTCAGGAGCATTCACGATCGGAGTGAAGCCTGTGCCGCCGATACCGCCCAAGCTGGAAATGGTAAAGCATGCGCCTTGCATTTCTTGCGGTTTGAGCTTGCCTTCGCGGGCTTTTTTAGACAATTCGGTCAACTCTTGGCTGATTTGTTTCAAACCTTTTTGATCCACGTCTTTGATTACTGGAACAACCAAGCCGTTTGGCGTGTCGGCAGCGAAACCGATGTTGAAGTAGTTTTTCAGCACCAGGTTGTCGCCATCCAGAGAGGCGTTGAATTCAGGGAAGGCTTTCAGCGCAGAAACAGAGGCTTTGATGATGAACGCCAACGGAGACAGTTTCACGCCTTCGCGTTCCCATTCTTTGTTCAGCTGTTTGCGGAATTCTTCCAATTCGGTCATATCCGCTTCTTCGTGTACGGTAACGTGAGGAATCACAACCCAGTTGCGAGACAGGTTTTGACCGGAAATTTTCTTAATGCGAGACAACTCTTTAACTTCGACGCTGCCGAATTTAGAGAAGTCAACTTTAGGCCATGGCAACAAGTCCAGACCGCCGCCCAAAGAAGCAGCGGCAGGTTTGCCAGCACCGCTTTGCATAACGGATTTAACGAAGGCTTTAACGTCTTCGCCCATGATACGGCCTTTCAGACCGGTACCTTTGACTTGACCCAGATCTACGCCCAATTCGCGTGCCAGTTTGCGTGCGGAAGGACCGGCATGTGCTTTGGCAAATGCAGCTTCGTCAATTTTGGCAGCTGCAGGTGCAGCCGGAGCAGGCGCAGCGGCTGGTGCTGGAGCGGCAGCAGGAGCCGGAGCAGCGGCTGGTGCAGGTGCGGCAGCTTGAGCGGCTGGTGCAGGAGCTGCTGCGGCAGAACCGGCAGTTTCTACTTCGATAATGGCAGAACCTTCAGATACTTTGTCGCCAACTTTTACAAATACGGCTTTAACCACACCGGCTTCTGTACATGGTACGTCCATAGTGGCTTTGTCGGTTTCCAGAGTAATCAGAGTGTCGTCAACGGCAACAGTGTCGCCAACTTTAATTTCAACGGCAATAATGTCTACATCTGTATGACCGCCAATATCCGGTACAACGACTTTTACAGTTGCACCGCCTGCAGGGGCTGCAGCAGGAGCGGCAGCCGGAGCTGCAGGAGCCGGAGCTGCATCGGCAGCGGCGGCATCGGTTTCAACGGTCAGAATCACACCGCCTTCGGAAATTTTATCACCGACTTTAACTTTCACTTCTTTTACTACACCTGCTGCATCGGCAGGTACGTCCATAGTGGCTTTGTCGGTTTCTAAAGTAATCAGGGTGTCGTCAACGGCAATGGTGTCGCCTGCTTTAACTTCTACAGCGATGATGTCGACGTTTTCATGACCGCCGATATCAGGGACTTTGATTTCTACGATACTCATTTGAGTTCCTTTAATATTTTCAGTGTGATGCCGTCTGAAAACTGTTTCACACGGCATCGGTACAGTTTGTCTGTTCAAACCATTCAAGCGTTTGGTTTTCAGACGGCCTAATGTCGGCATGAAGCAAACAGGCCGTCTGAAACATCAATTAGCGTTTCCAGCTAGGAGCTGCATCGGCTTTGATGCCATATTTTTCAATGGCTTGTTGAACGGTTTCTTTGCTGACTTTGCCTTGTTCGGCCAAAGCGCTCAATGCAGCAACGGCAACGTTGTAGCGGTCAACTTCGAAGAAGCTGCGCAGGTTGGCACGGCTGTCGGAGCGACCGAAGCCATCGGTACCCAAGACGTGGTAGTCGTTAGGGATGTAGGCGCGGATACGGTCAGCATAGCTGCGGATGTAGTCGGTAGCGGCAATAACCGGACCGTCATGACCTTGCAGTTGAGAAGTAACAAACGGTACTTTTGCAGTTTCCAATGGGTTCAGACGATTGAAGCGTTCCACTTCGATGGCATCGCGGTGCAGCTGGTTGAATGATGGGCAAGACCAGATGTCTGCTTCTACGCCGAAGTCGGCTTTCAGCAATTCGGCACCGGCAATCACTTCTTGCAGGATGGTGCCGGAACCCATCAATTGGACTTTTTTATCGCCTTTGCCGCCGGCTTTCAGCAAGTACATACCTTTCAGGATGTCTTGTTCTACGCCTTCAGGCATGTCCGGATGGGTGTAGTTTTCATTCATCAAGGTGATGTAGTAGAACACGTCTTCGTGGTTAACATACATACGGCGCAAGCCATCGTGTACGATAACGGCTACTTCATATTGGAATGTCGGATCGTAAGTTACACAGTTTGGAATCAAGTCTGCTTGAATGTGGCTGTGGCCGTCTTCGTGTTGCAAACCTTCGCCATTCAGTGTTGTACGGCCGGCAGTACCACCCAACAGGAAGCCGCGTGCATGCATATCGCCTGCTGCCCATGCCAAGTCGCCAACGCGTTGGAAACCGAACATAGAGTAGTAGATGTAGAAAGGAATCATGGCAAAGTCGTTGTTTGCGTAGCTGGTCGCAGCAGCAATCCAGTCAGCCATGGCGCCTGGTTCGTTAATACCTTCTTGTAAGATTTGACCGTCAACAGATTCTTTATAGAACATCAGTTGGTCTTTATCTTGAGGAGTGTATTGTTGGCCTTTAGGGTTCCAAATACCGTATTGGCGGAACATACCTTCCATACCGAACGTACGGCTTTCATCAGGAACGATAGGCACCACGCGTTTGCCGATTTTTTTGTCTTTCAGCAAAGTAGACAGGATGCGGACGAAAGCCATGGTGGTTGAGAATTCACGGTCGCCGCTGGATTTCAGTTGAGTCTCAAATGCTGACAGTTCAGGCACTTCCAGAACTTCTTGGGTAGGTTTGCGTTGAGGCAGGTAGCCACCCAAAGCTTCACGGCGTGCATGCAGGTATTTGTATTCTTCGCTGTCGGGAGCAAAAGTCAGGTAAGGCAGGTCGCCGCTGTCGATTTGCTCGTCGGTAACAGGAATGTCAAAGCGGTCACGGAATTGTTTCAGAGAAGCTTTGTCCATTTTTTTGGCTTGGTGGGCAACGTTTTGGCCTTCGCCGGATGCACCCATGCCGTAACCTTTAATGGTTTTAGCCAAAATGACAGTAGGTTTGCCGTCAGCGTGGTTCACTGCGCGGTCGTAAGCGTTGTACACTTTTTGAGGGTCGTGGCCGCCGCGGTTCAATGCCCAAATTTCATCATCGGTCATATCGGCAACCAATGCTTTCAGTTCAGGGGTATTGAAGAAGTGTTCACGGACGTATGCGCCGTCTTTGGATTTGTAAGTTTGGTAGTCACCGTCCAAGCATTCTTCCATGCGTTTGCGCAGAATGCCATCTTTGTCTTTTGCCAAGAGGCGGTCCCAACGACGACCCCAGATGACTTTCACAACATTCCAGCCGGCGCCGGCAAAGTTGCCTTCCAGCTCTTGAATGATTTTGCCGTTACCGCGTACTGGGCCGTCCAAACGTTGCAGGTTACAGTTGATGACGAATACCAAGTTGTCCAAGCCTTCGCGTGAAGCCAGGGCAATAGCACCTTGGCTTTCTGGCTCGTCCATCTCACCGTCACCGCAGAATACCCATACTTTACGGCCTTTGGTTTTAGCCAGACCGCGAGATTCCAAGTATTTCAGGAAACGGGCTTGGTAAATCGCCATCAATGGGCCAAGACCCATAGATACGGTTGGGAATTGCCAGAAGTCAGGCAACAGGTGAGGGTGAGGATAGGAAGGCAGACCATGACCGGCAACTTCTTGACGGAAGTTGTTCAATTGGTCTTCAGTCAGACGGCCTTCAACGAAAGCACGTGCATAAATGCCGGGGGCGGCATGACCTTGGAAGAATACCAAATCGCCTTCTTCGCCTTCGCCTTTGGCTTTCCAGAAGTGGTTGAAGCCGACTTCGTACATGGTCGCAGCAGATTGGAAAGATGCAATGTGTCCACCCAATTCCAAATCTTTTTTACCTGCGCGCAATACGATGGCCGCGGCATTCCAACGTACGAAAGCACGAATGCGGTGCTCGATGTTTTGGTCGCCGGGAATGCCTTTTTCGTTTTCAACGGAAACAGTATTCAAATATGGAGTAGTGGTGCCGTGAGGCATGCGAATGCCTTTGTCACGGCTGTATTTGACCAAACTTTCCAGCAGGTATTGGGCACGTTCGCTGCCTTCGTATTCTAAAACAGAGCTTAACGCGTCTAACCATTCTTTGGTTTCAATTGGGTCAACATCGTGTAATTGGGTGGACATAATATCTATCCTTGTGTTGAGTGTTTTTCAATGACGGAGTAGTACCCCGATATTTTCGTTTGTGAACAAATACGGCTTATAAACGAAAATTCCAAGAGTCAAATTCGAAAAAATTTTAATTATTTAAATATTTTCAATACGTTATATTAAGCAATGAAAATTCTGAAAAATTAAAATTTTTTGCAAACTGGCTAACCTGCAAATGCTATCAGTAATTGGGCAAACTGGCAAATTGCGCTGTTGATATTAATAGGAGGGTAGAGGTTGAATTGATGGTTTTTTGAGAGTGCCGTTATGATGGTTTTAAAATTGGAACATTAAACAGACACGGTAAAAGTCCCTGTTGTTTAGATGAATAAATTCGGATACGAAAATTAATTTTCAAAATTTGTCTAAAATCGAAAATAAAATTTAGACTTTGAGTTTGGAAAAGAAAATTCAGACTGTGTTATTTTTTACAAGCGAATGGGCCGTCTGAAGATTTTGAAAGAGGTTAAGAAAGAGTGAAATTCTAAGAAGACGATGATTGAGGATGGGAAAATTAAAAAAATGACATGCACAGGCTAGTTGAATAGCTGGGCATGTCATTTATCTAGTAGTCTGAGAATTTCAGACGGCCTTTAAACTGCAGAGGATTTTTGAGCAAATTGCTTCCATTGAGCTAAAAGCTCTTTGAGAACATCTTGCTGCTCATGTCCATGTTGGATGGCTTCTTGCAGCCAAAAACATGCGTTATTGATGTCTTTCTCTACACCCAGGCCGTGGTAATACAGACAGGCAAGATTATATTGAGCCATTGTATCCCTTTGTTTGGCTGCCGCTTCAAACCATTTCGCCGCTTGGGCATAATCGACAGGTACGCCTTGTCCGCTGTAATACATCATGCCAAGATTGGTTTGTGATTTGCTGTGTCCTCGTTCTGCAGACTGAAGGTATAGCTCCAGTGCTTCGGCATAATTTTGTTGGCGTTTTAGGCCATAGTGCGCTGCAAATGCCAGCTTGTACAGACGTTCAGCTTCTTGACGTTGGAGGGCGATTTCTTTGGTCAACTCATAGTTTTGCTGGTTATTCAACGCGCTGTCAGATAGAAGTTTTTGGTAAGCGACAAGATTACCTAAGTCGGCTGCGCGTTGATAATACTGACGGGCGGTGTCTGCATCAACTGCTCGTCCCAATCCGTAGCGATGGATATCTCCCAAAAGGCGCAAGCCTTCCGGATCATTTTGATCCGCAGCAGACTTGGCGTGTTGATAGGCCTTTTGAGGGTCTCGCTCGGTGTTTTTTCCTAAAAGATAGATTTCGGCAAGCGCTACATGCGCATTGCTGTCTCCTTGTTCTGCCGCTTTTTCAAACCATTCTAATGCCTCGGCAGGGTTTGATGCCGACAAGAGTTCTGCAAGAGAAGTTTGCGCCGGAACAATGTCGTAATTGGCGGCAATGCGTAAATGTTCGATTGCTTTTTCAGGATTTTGTGCGACACCTTGGCCCAATTTATATTGAAGACCAAGTTGCCAGTGTGCTGCAATAAATCCCTGTGCGGCAGATTGCTGGTAGAGTGTATGGGAATATTCTAAATCGGGGGTGCTTGAGTATTGGTAGTGTTGGGCTAAGAAATATTGCGCCTGAGGGTTTTGTTGCTCGGCAGCTTTCAATGCCCATTTGACTGCTTGTTGTTCATTGCCGCTATCTGCATATAAACGCATCAGGCGTAGCTGGGCCGGGACCAAGCCTTCTTCGGCAAGTTCTTGATAGGCTGAAATAAGCGTTTCTACTTCTGCGCCGTTATTTTCTTGTAATTGGAGAAGATTGTAGCGGGCATAGGGATGACCGGCTCTTGCCGCTTGTTTTAAATATTCAACTGCAATTGCCAAATCTTGTTCGTTTTCGTGGTTTTCGAACAGGCATCCTGCCAGCTGAAATGCAGCCTCGATATGTCCTGCCTCTGCGGCCTCGCAGAGCAATGGAATAGCTTGCGCAAAGTCAGGCGGGTCTTGAGTAATTAATTTTTTTGCCAGAAGAAAAGATTCTTCATATTGTTGAGCATTCATCGTTTTTTATGTTTATGAAGGATTCAAGGATAAAATAATCGGCCGACAGGGTGCGGCCGTTATGATTTTGTAATTTTGGGGTTATTTACAAAAACAGGCAACCGTATTTGTATTTTTATACTTAGAATGATGGAATAAATTGCTTTATGCTGCATAAATACAACAGAAGGTGGAATAAAGTGGGTTGAGAAAATACTTCTGCTGTTTGTTCAGTTTGAATTACTCTTCGTCCGGTTTTTTACGCCATAAAACAAGTAATTTACCAATGTGTTGAACCAGTTGGGCACCCAGTGTCTCACACAGGGCATTGCAAATTTCAATACGTTCTGCACGGTCATCGCCAAAAACGCGGACTTTAATCAATTCGTGTGCTGTCAATGCGGCGTCGGTTTCTTTAATGACAGAGTCAGTCAAACCTTGTTGGCCAACCATAACAACAGGATGGAGGTGGTGTGCTTGGGCTTTCAAGGCCAAAATTTCTTTGGTGCTTAGTTTGTTGTCGCTCATTTTGATAAGTATCCAATTAAAAAGAATAATGGCTATATTGTACGCGATTTAGAACATTTACGGGGGAAATAACGTACAATACTGGTTTTTAACTTAAGCATTTCAAACCAAGATGGCTGTACGCTCAAAATCTTCAAAAGCATGGCTGCATGAGCATGTCAACGATCATTATGTCCATATGGCACAGAAGGATGGATATCGTGCCCGAGCGGCTTATAAATTATTAGAAATCAATCAGAAAGATAAATTGATCAAGCCGGGTACGGTCTTGGCGGATTTGGGTAGTGCGCCGGGTAGTTGGTCGCAGGTGGCGGCCAAGCTGGTCGGTAAAACAGGGGCGGTGTTTGCTTTGGATATTTTACCGATGGATGCGATTGATGGTGTGTCGTTTATTCAGGGTGATTTTCGAGAAGATGCTGTTTTGGAGCAGTTTGAAGCCTTATTGGATAATCGCCCGTTAGACCTTGTAATCTGTGATATGGCACCCAATATGTCAGGCAATGCCGTAACAGACCAGGCACGCAGTTTTTACCTGTGTGAACTGGCTTTGGATTTTGCCTCTCAGCATTTGAAACCCGGAGGCAGTTTTTTAGTGAAGGTGTTTCAAGGCGCGGGCTATCAGGAATATACGGCGGCAATGCGCGAAATTTTTGCCAGTGTGCAAACTCGAAAGCCGGATGCTTCCCGCAATCGTTCCAGTGAGATTTACCTATTAGGCAAAAATAAACGCTGACAATGTAGGGTGGGTGCTTTAAAATTCTTTCCCTTGATTTTATTTATTTTGTAACCATGGAGCCTGTTCAGTGGGGAATACCATTAAAAACATATTAGTCTGGGTAGTGGGTGGTGCTATGCTTTTAGCAGCATTCAATGCACTCAGCGATAAGCAGGAAGATAAACAGCAAATCGAATATTCTCAATTTATTCAGCAAGTTAATAGTGGCGAAGTATCCAATGTCAATATTGAAGGATCTGTTGTCAGCGGCTATCTGATTAAAGGTGAGCGCACCGATAAAACTGCCTTCTATACCAATGCGCCTTTGGATGACAACTTGGTTAAAACACTGTTGGACAACAAAGTACGCGTCAAAGTAACTCCGGAAGAAAAACCAAGCATGCTGGCCAGTCTGTTTTACAGCCTGCTGCCTGTTTTGTTGTTGATTGGTGCATGGTTCTACTTCATGCGCATGCAAAGCGGTGGTGGCGGTAAAGGCGGTGCCTTCTCTTTTGGTAAAAGCCGTGCGCGTTTGTTGGATAAAGATTCCAATAAAGTGACTTTTGCCGATGTTGCCGGTTGTGATGAGGCAAAAGAAGAAGTACAAGAAATCGTAGATTATTTAAAAGCCCCCAATCGTTATCAAAGCTTAGGTGGTCGTGTGCCGCGCGGTATTTTGTTGGCAGGCAGCCCCGGTACGGGTAAAACTTTGCTGGCCAAAGCGATTGCCGGTGAGGCAGGGGTGCCATTCTTCAGTATTTCAGGTTCTGATTTTGTAGAAATGTTTGTCGGTGTCGGTGCGAGCCGTGTCCGCGATATGTTCGAGCAGGCCAAGAAAAACGCGCCATGTATCATCTTTATCGATGAAATTGATGCGGTCGGCCGTCAGCGCGGTGCCGGTTTGGGCGGTGGCAATGATGAGCGTGAGCAAACATTAAACCAATTATTGGTTGAAATGGATGGTTTTGAAAGTAATCAAACCGTTATTGTGATTGCAGCAACCAACCGTCCTGATGTACTTGACCCTGCGTTGCAGCGTCCGGGCCGTTTTGACCGTCAAGTCGTTGTTCCGTTGCCTGATATTCGTGGCCGTGAGCAAATCTTGAAAGTTCACGCTAAAAAAGTGCCTTTGGATGCATCTGTAGATTTGACTTCTTTGGCTCGTGGTACACCTGGTTTTTCAGGTGCGGATTTGGCAAACTTGGTCAATGAAGCTGCTTTGTTTGCCGGTCGTCGCAATAAAGTTAAAGTCGATCAAAGCGACTTTGAAGATGCGAAAGACAAAATCTACATGGGTCCTGAACGCCGCAGCATGGTGATGCATGAAGATGAAAAACGTGCGACAGCCTATCATGAGGCAGGCCATGCAATCGTAGCGGAAAGCCTTCCGTTTACCGATCCGGTTCACAAGGTAACCATTATGCCTCGCGGCCGTGCCTTAGGTTTAACTTGGCAACTGCCTGAGCGTGACCGCATCAGCATGTACAAAGACCAAATGTTGAGTCAGATCTCAATTTTGTTCGGCGGCCGTATTGCTGAAGATATTTTTGTTGGCCGTATCTCTACCGGTGCCTCTAACGACTTTGAGCGTGCAACTCAAATGGCACGCGAGATGGTAACGCGTTATGGTATGAGCGATAAAATGGGGGTGATGGTTTATGCTGAGAATGAAGGTGAAGTATTCTTGGGTCGCAGCGTGACTCGTTCTCAAAATATTTCCGAGAAAACCCAACAAGATATCGATGCGGAAATCCGCCGTATTTTGGATGAGCAATATCAAGTGGCTTACAAAATCTTGGATGAAAATCGCGATAAGATGGAAACCATGTGCAAAGCACTGATGGATTGGGAAACCATCGATCGAGACCAAGTTTTGGAAATTATGGCCGGTAAACAGCCTAGTCCGCCTAAAGATTACAGCCACAATGTCCGTGATGACAAAGTAGAAGAGCCTGAAGCGCCTGTTGCTGAAGCTGCTGAACCTGTTGAGCAACATGAGGTTCAGACTGCTGAATCAGTAGAAGCAGAAAAAACAGATAAATCTGTATAAGGTTTGAAACAGAAAACGGTAGCTTTTAAGCTGCCGTTTTTATTTTGAGGATAAGCTAAAGGCCGTCTGAAAATTTTCAGACGGCCTGATTTTATTTGGTTAATTACAAAACGGCCAAAGCAGCTTCGTAGTCAGGTTCATTCGCAATTTCAGAAACCAACTCAGCGTGGAGAACTTGGTTTTGCTCATTCAAAACCACCACTGCACGGGCAGTTAGGCCGCGTAATGGGCTTTCTGTCAGTGTAACACCGTAATCGTTAGAAAAGCTGCTGCGGAATGTAGAAAGTGTTACTACGTTTTCCAAACCTTCTGAGCCACAGAAGCGGGCTTGTGCAAACGGTAAATCAGCAGAAATGCACAAGACGACGGTATTGTCCAAAGACGAGGCACGTTTGTTGAAAGTGCGGACGGACTGGGCACATACGCCGGTGTCAATGCTAGGGAAAATATTCAGCACTTTGCGTTTGCCTGCAAAGTCAGCCAATGATTTCTCAGATAGGTCTGCTGCTACCAATGTGAAATCAGGTGCAACTTGGCCGATGGCAGGCAAATTGCCGTTTGTGGAAATAGGAGAGCCTTGGAAAGTAACTTGAGCCATGATTCAGTCCTTGTGTCAGGGGTAAAATAGGATGGGCAGGATTTTAGTAATGACGGCGACGGAAATAGAACATGCCTTCGCTGTCAAGTTCTAAAATATAGCGGCCGTTTTGGACGGCGGCATAACCGCTTTTGCCTTCGGTATAAGGCTGTAAAGCAGCGTGTGAAATCAGATAGTCGGTCAGTTTGCTGCCGTCTTGGGCAATATTGTCCACCATTTTTGCAAAGGCAGTGTGGCAAACGCCGTTGGCTGACCATCCGGCTGAAACGCCTTTTTCATTTTTTTCCATGCATTGGCCGCTGATGACTTCTAAGTCGTTAGGGTGCTTGCCAATCAGATTGATAACGCCGCCCTCTATGCCGTTAATCGGATAGGTGCGTTGTTTTTTACCTTCTTTAGTTTCGCCTTCTTGAGCTGTACCTAAATCCAAACCGGCTATGGCTTGTTCATCGATGTATTTGACTTTGAAGGTAGGTTTAGGCGCTTTGCCTGAAGCAGCATCATTGGCGGCAGTATCTTCAGACTTGCCGCCGCAGGCAACCAATGAAAGGCTGAGCAAGATAAGAGGAAAGGTTTTTTTCATATGAGAAACCCTAGAAAAATGATTATATTTCAAATAATAAACGATATTATGGCCGTCTGAAATTTTCAGACGGCCTTACTATTATTATTTCAACGGACGAATACCTACTGCATCGCGGACTTTATCCAATAATTCGCGTGCTTCTTTACGCGCTTTTTGTGCGCCGGCCTGCAAAATATCTTCAATTTGAGAGGGTTTGGCTGTCAACTCATTGTAACGCTCACGCGGTTCTGCGAGCTCGGCATTGATTTTTGCACCCAAGAGTTTCTTGGCTTCGCCCCAAGCAAGGCCTTCGGCCAGCATTTGTGTGAACTCGGCAGTTTCAGAAGGCGTGGAGAAGGCTTTGTAGATTTCAAACAGAGGACTTTCATCAGGCTGTTTTGGTTCACCGGGCTCTTTCATGTTGGTGATGATTTTGTTAACCGATTTTTGGGTTTTCTTGTCGTTTTCCCAAAGCGGAATGGTATTGCCGTAGGATTTGGACATTTTACGTCCGTCCAAGCCGACCAAGAGTTCGACATTTTCATCAATCTTCACTTCGGGCAGGGTAAAGAGCTCTTGGAAGCGATGGTTGAAGCGTCCGGCAATATCGCGCGCCATTTCGACGTGTTGGATTTGGTCGCGACCGACAGGTACTTCATGGGCATTGAACATAAGGATGTCAGCAGTCATGAGGATGGGGTAGCTGTATAGGCCCATTTCCACGCCATGATCCGGATCTTCCTGACCGTTTTCGGTATTTGCCTGTACTGCGGCTTTGTAAGCGTGTGCGCGGTTCATCAGACCCTTTGCAGTAATACAGGTCAGAATCCAGTTCAACTCCATGACTTCGGGAATATCGCTTTGACGGTAGAAAGTGGTCTGTTCCGGATTGAGCCCGCAGGCGAGCCATGTGGCGGCAACAGCTTGAGTAGATTGATGAATCATTTCCGGCTCATGACATTTGATGATGCCGTGATAGTCGGCCAAAAAGAGGAATGATTCGGTATTGGAATCTTGCGCCGCGCGAATAGCCGGGCGGATGGCACCGACATAGTTGCCCAAGTGTGGAATACCTGTTGTGGTAACGCCTGTTAAAACTCGTTTTTTGCTCATGAAAGTATCCTTCGGCATAAAGGCCGTCTGAAAATAAATATGGTGCCGATTATACCTGATTATTCTTGATTTTTCAGACGGCCTTTTACGTATGGGGTAAATGGAAAAGAAAAGTTATACACATAAAATCATAAAAATAAATCAATATAAAACAATAACATAAATAAAATTTACTATTTAATGAAAAAATAACTCTTGAGTTATCCACATTTGCGCCTATATAGGCTTCAACAGAAATATATTTGTAGAGGAACGTAAAATGAGATTTGATAAATTGACTGCTAAATTTCAGCAAGCTCTGCAAGAAGGTCAAAGCCTGGCTTTGGCTGCGGACAGCAGCTATCTCGAGGCCGGCTTTATCTTAAAAGCGTTGCTTGACGATCAAAACAGTGGTGCTGCTGCGTTGCTGGCTCATGCAGGTGTGAATGTGCCTCAAGTGAAACAACGTTTGCAGCAACATTTGAGCAGCTTGCCAAAAGTATCCGGTCAAGGTGGCGATATTATGCCTAGCCGTGAGCTGCAAGCTGTATTGAACTTGATGGACAAAGCGGCAACCAAACGTGGCGATGCCTATATCGCCAGCGAACTTTTCCTGCTGGCTTTGGTTCAGCAGAATGATGCAACCGGCAAAATTTTGAAAGAAGCCGGTGCGACCGAACAAAATATCAATGCCGCGATCGATGCGGTACGAGGAGGACAAAACGTGAACGATGCGAATGCTGAAGACCAACGCGATGCTTTGAAAAAATACACACTCGACCTGACTCAACGCGCCCGAGACGGCAAGCTCGATCCTGTTATCGGTCGTGATGATGAAATCCGCCGTGCGATTCAGGTATTGCAACGCCGTACCAAAAACAACCCTGTGCTGATTGGTGAGCCGGGTGTGGGTAAAACCGCCATCGTTGAAGGCTTGGCGCAGCGTATTGTTAACGGCGAAGTGCCCGAATCCCTGCGCAACAAACGCCTACTGGTTTTGGATTTGGCAGCATTGATTGCCGGCGCAAAATACCGTGGCGAATTTGAAGAACGCTTGAAAGGCGTGTTGAACGATTTGGCGAAAGACGACGGCAACACCCTGATTTTCATCGACGAAATCCATACTTTGGTCGGTGCGGGCAAAACCGACGGCGCGATGGACGCGGGCAATATGCTGAAACCGGCTTTAGCGCGCGGCGAATTGCACTGCATCGGCGCGACTACTTTGGACGAATACCGCCAATACATCGAAAAAGACGCAGCACTCGAACGCCGCTTCCAAAAAGTATTGGTCGGCGAGCCCAGCGTGGAAGACACCATCGCCATCTTGCGTGGTTTGCAAGAGCGTTACGAAATCCACCACGGCATCGATATTACTGACCCTGCTATCGTTGCCGCAGCGGAGTTGAGCGACCGCTACATCACCGACCGCTTCCTGCCTGATAAGGCGATTGATTTGATTGACGAAGCTGCCAGCCGTATCAAAATGGAGTTGGACAGCAAACCCGAGCAGATGGATAAACTCGACCGCCGCATCATCCAGCTCAAAATGGAAAAAATGCACGTTGCTAAAGAAAGCGACGAGGCCAGCAAAAAACGTTTGGAACTGATAGACGAAGAAATCGACGGCTTGCAAAAAGAATACGCTGATTTGGACGAAATCTGGAAAGCCGAAAAAGCCGCGTCTTCCAGCACCGCCGACATCAAGAAACAGATGGACGACATCAAAGTCAAAATCGAGCAGGCCAAACGTCAAGGCGATTTCGCCCGCGCGTCCGAACTCGAATACGGTGAGTTGCCGAAATTGGGTGCACAGTTGCAAGCAGCAGAAAGCAATCCTGAGGGCAAAAAACAAAACAAACTCTTCCGTACCGAAGTCGGCGCAGACGAAGTAGCCGAAATCGTATCGCGCATGACCGGCATCCCTGTGTCCAAAATGATGGAAGGCGAACGTGACAAGCTGCTGAAAATGGAAGAAGTATTGCACCGCCGCGTGGTCGGACAGGACGAAGCCGTGCGCGCCGTGTCCGATGCCATCCGCCGCAGCCGCTCCGGCCTTGCCGATCCGAACAAACCCTACGGCAGCTTCTTGTTCTTAGGTCCGACCGGCGTGGGTAAAACCGAGTTGTGCAAAGCCTTGGCAGGCTTCTTGTTTGACAGCGAAGATCATCTGATTCGTATCGACATGTCCGAATACATGGAAAAACACGCCGTTGCCCGCCTGATCGGCGCGCCTCCGGGCTATGTCGGCTACGAAGAAGGCGGCTACCTGACCGA
The DNA here is from genome assembly GCF_001836705.1 of Neisseria sp. HMSC061B04. NCBI lineage: Bacteria > Pseudomonadati > Pseudomonadota > Betaproteobacteria > Neisseriales > Neisseriaceae > Neisseria > Neisseria sp. HMSC061B04. The sequence continues at coordinate 48,118 of NZ_KV830178.1, read as the reverse complement.
ACAAGTCCGCCGCAAACCGTACAGCGTGATTCTGTTGGACGAAGTGGAAAAAGCTCATCCAGACGTGTTCAACATCTTGCTGCAAGTTTTGGATGACGGCCGTTTGACCGACGGACAAGGTCGTACAGTGGACTTTAAAAATACTGTTATCGTCATGACTTCCAATATCGGTAGCCAACATATCCAACAAATGGGTACTCAGGACTACGAAGCAGTAAAAGAAGTCGTGATGGAGGATGTGAAAGAACATTTCCGTCCTGAAATGATCAACCGTATTGACGAAGTCGTCGTATTCCACGGTTTGGATCAGGCCAATATCCGCAGCATTGCGAAAATCCAGCTTAAAGGTTTGGAAAAACGTTTGGAAGCGCAACATCTGCATCTGAAAGTCGATGATGCTGCCTTGGATCTGATTGCCAAAGCCGGTTTCGACCCTGTGTATGGTGCCCGTCCGCTCAAACGCGCCATCCAGTCGGAAATCGAAAACCCGCTGGCAAAAGCCTTGCTTGAAGGCAAATATGCGCCCGATAGCACAATCCATGTTAAAGAAGAGGGTGGTAAACTCTTGTTTGCATAAAGTTAAAACAATGTAGTATGTTGTTGTAAAAGGCCGTCTGAAAAATTCAGACGGCCTTTCTTGATTATTGATTCATATTATATAATTGTTATGTAATCTGATTATTCTTTGAATTTTAGGGAAATTGATCAAAATCTTATGCCTTAGTTTGATAAAGAATGCGATATAATTTAACTTGTTTACCAAGGTTCTTGCTAAATATCTGATTTAATGTAATAATACTACAATGCAAAAACTGACTAATCAAAATCTTCACATTATTTTGTCGGAGCGCTTAAACGATACCGACTTTGTTCTTATCCTCAACGCCTTAATCAAATTTCTGCGCCGAGGAGGCAAAAAACAGGCTTCCGAACGTTTTGATTTGATTTTATCTACGTTAAAACAAGACGATGCTTTATGCCGTCAATTCAGCCTGCGCTTTTATACTTGGCTGTCTAAAGTTCACATTTATCCTGCGCTGATTAAGCTGGGTATTTTCTCTCGCCATAGTTTTACCCGGGAAATGGGCATACGGATTTATGAGCGGTTCAGTCCGTCTTATAAAGATTTTTCCAACTTGCGCGAAGTGTTTTTATATCTTTTTCATTCTGAAAACGATGATAAATGGTTGCAAACACTGAGTTTGCGACAATGGCTGGGTATGTATGAATTGTTGTTGGCCAAGGCGGATCCCGCTTTGCTTCAGACGGCCAGCCGACAATTGACAGATGCACGTTTGCGTGCGGTAGAAATGTTGTCCATCTGGATTGCTTCCGAAGCGATTGAGCCGGATTTAATACGGATTGCCCCCCGTTTGTTGGAAGCGGATTCTGCATTTGTCGCTTTACAGCGCGAAGTTGCGAAGATGGTGGAACACTATCGCCATAGTGAAGAAACTTATGACACGGCGCACCTGGAGGTTATGTTTGACCAGTGTGAAAAGCAAATTGACTATTTGCGCCGTCGTGGTACGGGAGCCGGGTCTGGTTCGTCAGTAAAAGTTGCACACTTGCTCGAACGCCTGCAACAAACCATAGACCGCCTGAAATTGTTGACCAATATTCAAATCGAAACCAGCCGCACCCGATTAACCGTCAATCTAATGAATGCGATGATTTATGCGGCGGTGGAGCAATACAGCACCGGCCACTTGCGTAAAAGCAGTATCCGAATGCTGGCACGCAGTATTACGGAAAACAAAAGTCATCATGGTGAGCATTACATTACGCGCAACCGTAGCGAATATTTCAAAATGTTTTATTCCGCAGCAGGCGGCGGCGTAATTATTGCTTTGATGGCATTGAATAAAATCCATATTGCGTCTTTGGGGTTCGGCGAATTTACTACTGCATTCTTAGCCGGGCTCAATTATGGTTTGGGCTTTATGTTGATTCATATGCTGCATTGCACTGTTGCAACCAAACAGCCTGCTATGACGGCAGCGAGCTTTGCCGAACAGGTGGACTCGAATGAAGGCAGCAAAGCGGTGGACAATAAATTGGCTAAACTGCTGATTGACGTGTGCCGTTCGCAAAGTGTCGCCGTGTTTGGCAATGTATCGATTGCGGTATTGTTGGCGGCAGGGATTGCTTTTGGCTATGCCCATACGCATGGTCAGCCTTTGCTGAATGAGGCAGTTACGGCCTATCAGTTCAAATCCATTGAGATTTTTACCCAGCCGACCTTATGGTATGCCGCTATTGCCGGCGTATGGTTGTTTTGTTCGGGTATTATTGCCGGCTTTTTTGACAACCGTTCCGATTATCTGAACCTGCGTCAGCGCCTGCCGTTTAATCCGTTTTTACGAAAAATCATGCCTCCGGAGCCGCGCCGCCGGTTGGCCGCTTATATTCATAAGCATTATGGTTCGCTTATGGGTAATTTTATTTTCGGTATGCTTTTAGGCATGACAGGCTATTTTGGCCATCTTTTCGGCTTGCCGCTGGATATTCGACATGTGGCGTTTTCTTCGGCAAATTTGGGTTATGCTGCGATTAGCGGTCATGCAGATATATTCACTTTTATGCTTGGCTTGGCAAGTGTATTGGCAATCGGCATGGTGAATCTGGTGGTCAGCTTTTCTTTAGCTTTGGCCGTTGCACTCCGTTCTCGCGGCACGCGTTTGGGCAGTATGCGTAATTTGCTGAAAAGCTTCTGGAGTCAAGTGAAAGCCAATCCTTTGATTTTACTGTATCCGGTTCAAGTGAATAACAAAGAAAACACGAAGTAAGATTGAAGAAAGGCCGTCTGAATATATACTTTTCAGACGGCCTTTTGATTTAAAAACTATAAAGATTAGGCTTGCAGAGAGGCGCGGTTTTCCAAAACTTGGTCAATCAAACCATATTCTTTAGCTTCATCGGCAGACATATAATTGTCGCGGTCGGTATCGCGTTCCAAGTCGGCCAAATCGCGATCACAATGTTTAGCGAGCAAGCGGTTCAGTTTCTCTTTGATTTTCAGCAGCTCTTTAGCGTGAATTTCAATATCGGAAGCCTGACCGGCCAAGCCGCCGCTGATGAGCGGTTGGTGAATCATGATGCGGCTGTTTGGCAGGGCAAAGCGTTTGCCTTTTTCGCCTGCGGACAACAGGAATGCGCCCATACTTGCCGCTTGGCCCAAGCATAAAGTAGAAACATGAGGCTTGATGAAGTTCATGGTATCGTAAATCGACATACCGGCAGTAACTGAACCGCCTGGAGAGTTGATATAGAAGAAGATATCTTTATCTGGGTTTTCGCTTTCCAAGAACAGTAATTGCGCAACAACCAGATTGGCAGATTCGTCTGTCACCGGGCCGATCAAGAAAACGATGCGCTCTTTCAAAAGGCGTGAGTAGATGTCGAATGCGCGCTCGCCGCGACCGCTTTGTTCGATAACGGTAGGGACAAGGTAATTATTGAAATCGAAGGACATTTTTGTCTCCTGTTAATGATGGAAAAGCACCAAAGCATTTAAAGCGCTTCGGTGCTTTTGATTGTCTGTTTCAGACGGCCTTGGAGCAATTAAGCTTGTGCGCCCATTACTTCGTCAAAAGACAGCGCTTTTTCAGTTACTTTAGCTTTGCTCAGAACGAAATCAACAACGTTGCTTTCTACTGCCAAAGAAGTCGGGCCTTGCAGGCGGGAAGGCTCTGCGTAGTACCAGTCGATAACTTCTTGAGGATCTTCGTAGCTTTCAGCGAAGTTAGCAACAACGGCTTTGATTTGGTCTTCAGTTGGCTCAAGTTTGTTTTCTTCAACCAGTTTAGCCAAAATCAGACCCAAAGAAACGCGGCGTTCTGCTTGTTCTTTGAACATATCCAAAGGCAGATCCAAGTTGGCAGCGTCAGCCATACCTTGGTTAACGAAGTTTTGTTTCATTTCGTTTGCTAAGCGAGCAGCTTCTTCGTTGACCAAAGCAACAGGAACTTGCAAATCGGCTGCTTTGAGCAGGGCGTTCATTACAGATTCTTTGGTTTGTTCACCGATGCGGCGCTCAACTTCGCGGCCAACGTTTTTCTTCACTTCTTCACGCATTTTGGCAACGTCGCCGTCTTCAATACCCAGAGCTTTAGCAAAGTCAGCGTCAACTTCAGGCAAAGTAGCTTCAGAAACGTTGTTCAACGTGATGGTGAATACGGCAGATTTACCGGCAACATCTTTACCGTGGTAGTCTTCAGGGAAGTTTACGGTAACATCTTTGCTTTCACCGGCTTTCATACCGACAACACCGGCTTCGAATTCAGGCAGCATTTGACCTGCACCCAATACGAAAGCGTAGTTTTTAGACGCGCCGCCAGCGAAAGGCTCGCCGTCGATTTTGCCTTCAAAGTCAATGATGACGCGGTCGCCGTTTTGAGCTTCGCGGTCAACATGGTTGAAGCGGGTGCGTTGTTTACGTAGGATTTCTACAGTTTGGTCAACTTCGGCATCGCCAACAGTCGCAGTAACTTTTTCTACTTCTTGGGCAGACAGGTCACCAATAGTTACTTCAGGGAAGACTTCAAAAATAGCGGCAACTTTGAAAGACTCTTGATCGTCTTGTTCTTCAACGCCTTCAAAGCGTGGGTAACCGGCAACTTTCAATTCTTGGGCAACGGCAACATCGTAGAATTCGCGTTGTACCAATTCGTTGATAACGTCGTTTTGTGCGCTTGCACCGTACATTTGGGCAATCATTTTGAACGGTGCTTTACCCGGACGGAAGCCGTCAATTTTTGCGCGGCGTTGGGTTTGTTTCAGTTTTTTCTCAGTTTCTGCGTTGATTTTGGACCAAGGCAGAGACAATACTACTTTGCGTTCCAGATTTTCTAAAGTTTCAACAGTTACGCTCATCGTAAGCCCTTAAATTTGTTGTGTTTAAACGGTTATCCTTCTGCTCAGTATCCCGAAGAATTTCGGAAGCGTGCATAAGGTCAAAATTTAGCTGCTTAGTATAACACAATGTTTCACGAATAACATAAAAAGGCCGTCTGAAAAGTGGGAAATTCTTTTCAGACGGCCTTTGCGTTTCGATATTGTTGTTTTTACAGCTGGTCTTTTTGCGCCAGAATCCGTCGGCTGCCGTTGATGTCTGCCGGAGAAAGCACACCGGCATTTTCAAGCGCATCTACTAAATTGGCGGCGCGGTTGTAGCCGATGCGTAATTGGCGTTGCAGTGCGGAAATGGAAGTTTTCCGGCTTTCCAATACGAAGGCAACGGCTTGATCGAATAACTCATCGCTGTTTGCGTTCGGATTGACAATATTGGTGGTTTCGATGGCTGCTTCGCCACTGAGCAGACCTTCCACATAATTGGTCGGAGCCTGTTCTTTGACGAAATTGACGACCTGATGCACTTCATCATCGGAAACAAACGCACCTTGCAGGCGTGTCGGTTCTGCGCTGCCCGGTTGCAGGAATAATGAGTCGCCGTATTTGAGCAATTCGTCTGCACCCATTTGGTCAAGAATGGTGCGGCTGTCGATTTTGCTTTGTACGGTAAAGGCCATGCGTGTCGGAATGTTGGCTTTAATCAGGCCGGTAACCACGTCGACACTCGGGCGTTGGGTGGCGACAATCATGTGAATGCCTGCAGCACGCGCTTTTTGGGCAAGGCGTGCGATTTGCTGCTCAACGGATTTGCGTTCTGTCATCATCAAGTCAGCCAACTCGTCGATAACGACCACAATCAACGGCAGTTTTTCCAGAGGTTCGGGATCATCGGGATTCAGGCTGAACGGATTGAGTAATGGTTTGCCTGCTGCTTTGGCCTGCTCGACTTTTTGGTTGAAGCCGTCCAGATTGCGCACGCCGGCATGGGAAAGCAGGCGATAGCGTTTTTCCATTTCGGCAACACACCAGTTCAACGCTTGTCCAGCCTCGCGCATATCGGTCACAACCGGGCAGAGCAGGTGCGGGATGCCGTCGTAAATGCTCAATTCCAGCATTTTCGGGTCAATCATAATGAAGCGGACTTCGTCGGGCGAGGCTTTGAAGAGCATGGACATAATCATGCCGTTCACGCCGACGGATTTACCCGATCCGGTCATACCTGCGACCAAAAGATGAGGCATTTTTGCCAAGTCGCCGACAACGGGCGTACCTGCAATATCTTTACCCAAAGCAACGGTCAGTTTGGACTTGGCATCGGTAAACACGGGCGAAGAGAGGATTTCACTCAACATCACGTCTTGGCGTTTCTCATTGGGTAATTCAATGCCCATGGTGTTTTTACCGGCAATGGTCTCGACAATGCGTACGGCTTGCAGAGACATCGAGCGCGCCAAATCTTTGGACAAGGCGACAATTTGGCTGCCTTTGACACCTTGTGCCGGTTCGATTTCGTAGCGGGTAATCACAGGGCCGGAAGTGGCGGAAACAACCTGTACGCCGATGCCAAATTCAGCCAGCTTGGCTTCGATCAATTCTGCGGTCTGTTGCAATTCATCCGGATTGACGGCAACCGGTTCTTCAGACGGCATACGCAACAAGTTCATGTTGGGTTTGTGGTATTCGCCGTTGCTTTTAGGTTCAGTATCGTCAAACAGGGAAGTTTGGATTTTAGGAGGCGGCGCAACAGATACGGCAACGGTTTTACGGTTGCTGCTGCTGCCTGCCAACGGAGCAACCGGAGTAGCGGTAATGGTTTTGGCTTCTTTAACCATGCGGCGCGTATTTTGGGTTTCCAAAGCTTCGGTATGGACATCTTCTTTTTTATTTTGGAATTGAGACAGTTTTTTCATCAAGCTGCCAAACAGGCCGCCCATATGGCTGCCGGATTTGGCCATGACTTCCAACCATGACACCTGAGCCAGCAGGGAAATGGACAACAGCAACATCACCAGCATAATCAACAGGCTGCCCGACTTACCCAACAGCCAAGCCAAGCCTGAACCCGCTAACAAGCCGACTAAGCCGCCTGCACCAACGGGAAGGGATTCGCTCAATGCGTTGTCAAACAGGAAATGTTCGATAATCGGGCTGCACACCAGCAGGAGGAATAATGCCAAAGCGGCTACGCCGTGATTGTAAGGTTTATGGTTTTCCTGCTTTTTCATGGGGCGGAAATTTTTGTAGAGGAAAACGCAAGAGGCGGCTATCCACCACCAAAACGATAGGCCGAACAAATAATATCCGACATCGGAAAGATAGGAGCCAAAGAGGCCGCCGAGGTTGGCAACATCGTTGCTTTTGGGAACGCTGCGCGACCATGCAGGGTCGTCCATGCTGAAGCTGGCCAGGGAAATGGCCAGATAAATGGTGATAACCAAGCCAAACAGCCATAAAGCATCATTAATTAAGTTGACGACATGCTCGGGACGCGCTTTTTTTTCTTCATTTCTTTGCAGCTCTTTGGCGGCTTTCAGGCGTTGGGAGACCTTATTGTCGGCTTGAGTTTGTGCTTTGGTGGATTTGCGTGTGGTCGGTTTGGCTGCCGGTTTGGTAGAGACGCGTTTTTTTGTTTGGGTTTTAGAAGATTTTGCAGTCATGAGATAAAGGCCGTCTGAAAAGACCGGAGGTAATGTGCGTAAAGAGCAAATTATACCGTATTTACTAGGCACAAGAAATTGAAACGGGCGTAATCATTATGGGATTCAGGCCGTCTGTTTGGCGTGACGAAAATTTTGGATTTCGTTTCCACCTATTCAGACGGCCTGATGTTTTGATTGATTTGGACTTACATTCTGCCCAGTTCGCGTTGTAGGGCTTGAATGTTTTTCTCTCTATCCAGAACCGCACCTTGCAGCGTACTGATGGCCTGTTGATTGACGCTGCCACCTTTGGCTGTCCGCGCTTGGCTCAGTTGCTTTTTGGCATCGGCCAAAGCCGCGCGTTCATTGGATAACTCGGTTTCTAAAATAGAGCGGCGGCTGTTGACGCCGGAGGACTTGGGAACCGGAGGAGGAGCTGTTTCAGAAGCGGTGCGGACAGGGGCAGGTTTGGGCGTTGCCTTATGGTTGGATTTTGCCACTGTGTTTTTGCTTTTTGCCGGAGCCGTTTGTGATGTCGGCGCGTTGAGTGTAGGCGCATCGCTGACCGGGGCATCGTATCGGCTGCTGCTGTATTTACCGACAATCGGCAAATCGTTAACGGCTTGGCAGTTGCCGCTTGGACGCGAGGTATAGACAATCGAGCCGTTGACTTCACAGGTGTAGATTTTTGCGGCGTGGGCTTGGCTATTGAAAACGGCAAGCGGCAGCAGGGATAGGGTAAGTAGATATTTTTTCATGATTTAGGTAGGGCTGATTCGTTGCAGTTGAGCATTTTATTCTTGTTCAGACGGCATGGGCTGCTGTTTCTTAGCTTTTGCACCGTTTTTGTTTTTGCTCGGTTTGTCGGCTTTTTTCTCTTGTTTATCGGATTTTTCCGCGCGTGCCTTTTTCTTAGGCTTTGCACTTGCGCGTTCATCAGAGGCATTGAGGCTGCGGATGTTGAGGTGGTAACCGCTGCCTTGATGGCCGCTGATTTTAGGCAATTCGGCCTGTGCGCAGGAGGATTTGGGTTCGGAAGTATAGCTGCCGTTGCCGCAGGAATAAACTGCGGCGGCTGCGTGAAGAGAAATGCCCAAGACGAAAGAGGATACGAGGAAGTATCCGGCTTGTTTGATGGTTGAAGTCATGTTTTTCCGTATTGTGTTTTATTTCAGACGGCCTGATGGCTCTATTTTTATTGGGAAAACTCGGCTTCGACATCAACTTGGATTTGCTCAAGCTCTTCCTGCCATTGCAGCCAGTTTTCTTCCAGTTGCGTTAATTTTACTTTAGTTTCTGTTAATTGTGCGAGTGTCTCTTGCAATTTGGGTTTATTTTCTTCTGAATAAGCAGATTCTTGTGCCAAAAATGCTTCACAGGCCGTCTGAATATCAGTCAATCGTGCGATTTCTTTTTCGGCTTTGTCGATCTTCTGCTGAATCGGTTTGCTGCGTTTGGCTTTTTCCTGACGGATTTGTGCTTCTATGCGCTTGGTGTCTTTGCGACTTTGGCTTTGTGCAGATGCGGCGGGGGCCGCTGCGGCGTTTTCTTGTGCCAACCGCCATTGACGGTAGTCGTTTAAATCGCCGTCGAAGTTGTTCAGACGGCCTTTGTCGATAAGGAGGAAGCTGTCGGTAGTCGCTTCAAGCAGGCTGCGGTCATGCGAAACGACAATCAATGCGCCTTGGAAACTTTGCAGGGCAAGTGTTAGGGCGTGGCGCATATCCAAGTCTAGGTGGTTGGTCGGTTCGTCAAGCAGCAGCAGATTAGGTTTTTGCCAGATAATCATGGCAAGGGCGAGCCGCGCTTTTTCCCCTCCGGAGAACGGCTCGGTCTTTTGAACCGCCATATCGCCGACAAAGTTGAAACCGCCTAAAAAGTTGCGGATTTCCTGTTCTCGGACTTCGGGCGAAAGCTGCTGGATATGCCAAACCGGACTTTGGTCTGCGCGCAATGTGTCCAGTTGGTGTTGGGCAAAATAGCCGATATTAAGCTTTTCAGAGCGTACGATGCTGCCGGAAAGTAAATCGATTTTTCCTGCCAATGCTTTGATAAATGTGGATTTACCGCTACCGTTAACGCCCAACAGGCCGTAACGTGCGCCGCTTTCCAAAGACAAGGTGATATCGTGCAAAACGGTATTGTCGCCATAACCTAAGTCGGCATGGTCGAGTTTCAATAATGGATTGGGTAGGTGGGTCGGATTGGCAAACTCAAAGGAAAATTCGCTATCCAAATGCGCAGGAGCGATGCGCTCGAGCTTGGCTAATGCCTTCATGCGGCTTTGGGCTTGTACGGCCTTTGTGGCTTTGGCTTTGAAACGGTCGATAAAGGATTGCAGATGTTTGATTTGCGCCTGCTGTTTGACGTAGGCGGCTTGTTGTTGCGCCAGACGTTGGGCACGCTCCGCTTGGTAGAAATCGTAATTGCCGCCGTATTGGGTCAGTTTTTGTTGCGACAGTTCGATGGTTTGTGTTGTAGTGGCATTTAAGAAGTCGCGGTCATGGGAAATGATGATTTGCGTACAGGGCAGGGAGGCGAGATGGTTTTCCAGCCACAATACGGTTTCTAAATCCAAGTGGTTGGTCGGTTCGTCCAAAAGCAGCAAATCGGCACGGCAAATCAGTGCTTGGGCAAGGTTGAGACGCATACGCCAGCCGCCGGAGAAGGATTTGACGGGGCGGATATGTTCTTCTTGTGCAAAACCCAAGCCGTTAAGCAGTTTGGCAGCGCGTGCCGGAGCGGTATAGGCATCGATTTCTTCAAGTTTGGCGTGATATTCGGCTTGTTTCATGCCGTCGTTTTGCGCTTCTGCTTGGGCTAAGGCCGTCTGAAAAGCCTGCAATTCGGCATCGCCTTGCAAAACGTAGTCTAAAGCGGAGATATCTAAATCGGGCGTTTCTTGAGAGACGGAAGCCAGGCGCCATGTTTTGGGAATCAGAATTTCGCCGCCATCTTGAGTGATTTCACCTTTTATCAGCGCAAACAGGCTGGATTTTCCCGTACCGTTTTTACCGATTAAACCAACGCGTTGGCCGGGGTTGATTACGGCATCGGCTTTGTCGAGCAGGACTTTCAAACCGCGTTGCAGGGTGAGTTTTTTGATTTCTATCATGATGGCGGGTAGGGGATAAGTAAAACGAAAGGCGTTATTTTACCTGAAAAGACATATAAAAGGCCGTCTGAACAAGTATGAAAATGAAATCAGCGATTTCTATTTCACTTATTCAGACGGCCTTTATGAAATGACAGTCGGAAATGCTTTCAAATTTTCTGTCGTTTCAATTAAATTTAAAGGTCGGCATTGTCCGCACGGATCTGGCGCAGGAATTTTTGTGTCCGCTCATGTTTGGGATGATTGAACAAATCTTGCGGGCTGCCTTGTTCGACAATAACGCCGCCGTCCATCACGACGACGGTGGTTGCCACTTCCAAGGCAAATTTGATTTCATGCGTAACGACAACCATGGTCCAGCCTTCTTGTGCCAATTCCTTCATGGTATCCAAAACATCTTGCACCAATTCAGGATCGAGCGCGGAAGTCGGTTCGTCAAACAGCATCAGTTCAGGCTGAATCGCCAATGCTCGGGCAATACCGACGCGCTGCTGTTGACCGCCGGAAAGTTGGTAGGGATAGAGGTCGATCTTGTCGCCCAAACCGACTTTTTTAAGCAATTTGACAGCCTCTTCACGCGCTTGGGCGACAGGCTTGCCTTGTACGGCAACCGGTCCTTCCATGACGTTTTCCAACGCAGTTTTATGCGGAAAGAGGTTGTATTGTTGGAACACCATGCCGGATTTGCGGCGCAGTGCCAAAATATCGTGTTTGCTTGGTTTTTTGGAAAAATCGATGCTTAACGGCTGCGCGTTGTCAAACTCGATCTGACCTTGTTCAGGCATTTCCAAAGCGTTTAAACAGCGTAAAAAAGTGGTTTTGCCCGAGCCGGAAGGGCCTAGGATAACGACCACTTGTCCTTTGCCGACATCCAAATCGATGCCGCGCAAAATGGTATTTTCGCCAAAGGTCTTATGGATATTGCGGATTTTAATCATGACAACTCCTTATTTGGCGACATATCGGTCAAAGCGTTTTTCCAAGCGCGCCTGAATCAAAAACAGCACTTTGCAGAAACACCAATAAACCAAAGCGGCTTCGATATAAACGGGCAAAAAGTCATAAGTACGGTTTGCTGTCTCTTGGGCAACACGGAAAAGCTCTGTTACCGTCACTACGGCGGCAAGCGAGGTATTTTTGAACAAGCCGATAAACTCGTTGCTCAAAGGCGGTACGGCAACGCGGAATGCCTGTGGCGCGATAATGCGGCGGAACGTCTGCATATAGGTCATACCGATGGAGAAACCGGCTTCCCATTGGCCTTTAGGTACGGACAAGATTGCCGCGCGTATGGTTTCGGAAGCGTATGCGCCGACATTGAGCGAAAAGCCGATGATGGCGGCAGGAATCGGGTCGATATAGATGCCGACGGAAGGTAAACCGTAGAATACGATGACCAACTGCACCAAAAGCGGCGTACCGCGAATGACCGAAATATAAAATTCCACCAGCTTCAGCAAGCATTTTTGGAAAATACCGCCGGAGGGCATGATTCGCACCAAAGCAACGGCTACGGCAATAATCATGCCGATAACGAAAGAAGCGATCGCCAAAGGCAAAGACACTGCGAAGCCGGCTTTGACCATGGGCCAAAACGCGCTGATGAGCATATCAGCGCGTGTTTCCGTCATAAACGGCAGAGAGGCAAGGAAATTATTTAACACTGATGTCTTTTCCGAAGAATTGTTCGCCCAGTTTTTTCAGCGTGCCGTCGGCTTTCAGTTCGTTCATGGCTGTGCTGAATTTAGCCAATGCTTCATCGTTGCCTTTATTGACAATCAAGCCGGAGCCGACTTTTTCATCAGCCGGGGCAGACCAAACGATTTTTACACCGGCGTTCGGATTTTTCTTCAGATAGTCCAATACCGCCAATTCGTCGTTCAGGGTTGCATCGGCACGTTTTTGTTCAATCAAGGTCAGGGATTGAGCCAAGCCGTCTACCGGTACGAGTTCTGCGCCTGCAGCTTTGGCTTTTTCGCCATAGTTGCTGGTCAGGGATTGTGCGGTTTTCACGCCTTTGATGTCGTCGATGGATTTGATGTTGCTGTCTTTGCGCGCAACTAATACAGCACCGCTCCAGCTGTAAGGCTCGGATTTGTCAAAAGTTGCTTGACGTTCAGGGCTGGTCAGGCCGACTTGGTTGGCAACCACGTCGAAACGGCCGGCTTTCAAACCCGCCATCATGGAGTCCCATTGTGTTTCTTTAAATTCGACTTTTACGCCCAGTTTGTCGGCAACGGCGCGGGTAACTTCGACATCGTAGCCGGTCAATTTGCCGTCTTTATCATGGTAGGTGAAGGGTGCGTAAGTGCCTTCCGTACCGACAGTGATGGTACCTTTGTTGTTGATACGCTCAATCAGTGAGCCGGAGGCTGCGCCGGATTGGGCCGGTGCAGAAGAAGCTGAATTGCTGCCTTCGCCACCGCAAGCAGCCAAAACTACTGCAGCGATGGTGCCGAGTACGAATTTTTTCAACATGGATTTTTACTCCTGATTTTTAGTGTGTCATCTGGTATTAAAGCATGCATTCTAAGCGAAACTGCCCAAAATACAAAATACATCTTAGTTTCTTAAAAGGCCGTCTGAACGCTGATTTGTTCAGACGGCCTTGAGTGGTGTATCAAAATTTCGGCTTATGCAATTTCAAGCCACATGACTTGATAGGGTTGCAATACCAAGTCCTGATTCAGGGAAACGGTTTGACCGCTGATCAAATCGTGCGCTTTAAACGGCATCGCTTGCAGCGTATGCGCACTGATGGTTTGCGGATGTTCGCTGAAGTTGCCGAATGCCAATAGCGCGTTGTTGCGCATATAGCCGATGATGTGTTTATTGTTGGTATTGAAGGTAACCAACTTGCCGCCGTCAAAGCGCGGATTGCTTTGGCGGATGGCAATCATATGGCGCAAACCTTGGAAGATTTGACCGGCAGTGGTCGAGCTGTCATGGCGTTGGTTGTACAACTCTTCATTATAACGAGGACGGTGTGCCCAGCGGCTGTCGTCGCTCTTATTGCTGTCTTGCGACCAGTCGTCATCATTGAGCGTACCCACTTCGTCACCCAAGTAAATTAGCGGCAGACCGCCGGTACTCAGGGCGATACTGTACAAAAGTTTGATGCGGTCAACGGCGTACGGGTCATTTTGAGCCAAACCAACCAATGCTGCGGCTGTACCGCTGACACGGCAGTCGCCAGTGTTGGGGTTGTATTGGAACGGTACACCGCGCGCGAAGCTGCCGTCAAAATGGTTGACGAAGAAGCGGTTGAGGAATTGTCGGTGGTCGTAGCCGTGGATGCCGAACTGCCATGCGTCCTCATCGGCAAATGTCCAGCCGATGTCGTCATGGCTGCGGACGTAGTTGACCCATGCAGTGTGGTCGGGCAGGTTGTGGCGGTAGGTCAGTGCTTGATGGAGCAGGTTGACTTCGCGCGTGGCAAGGGTGTTCCACAACAATGCCATTTGCAATGGGTTGTAGCCGATTTGGCATTCGTCTTGGCTGATGTATTGGACAACTTGGTCAGGGTGGACGATGGCTTCGGATTTGAAGAATACGGCCGGGGCGGCAATACGCATCACAGAGTTAAATGCACGAATCAGAGCGTGTGCCTGTGGCAGGTTTTCGCAGCTTGTGCCCATTTGTTTCCAAATAAAGGCAACGGCATCCATGCGCAGAATATCAACGCCCAAGTTGGCAAGGAACATCATTTCGCCTGCCATAGCGCGGAATACCCATGGGTTGCTGTAATTCAAGTCCCATTGGAAGGAATTGAACGTTGTCCATACCCAGCGTCCGTCTTCCAGTTGGGAGAAGCCGCCCGGATGTTGGTCGGGGAAGATTTCACGCAGGGTGCGGTCGTATTGGTCGGGCATCCAGCGGTCAGGGAAGATGTAGTAGAAGTTGTCGTAGAGCGGATCACCGGCGGCGCAACCTTTTGCCCATTCGTGTTCGTTAGAAGTGTGATTGAAGATGAAATCGACAACGGCGGAAATGCCTGCTTCGTGCAGCGCGGCAATAACATCGCGCAAGTCATCTATTGTACCCAGTGCCGGATTGACATCGCGGTAGCTGCTGACTGCATAGCCACCGTCGCTTTTGCCTTCAGGGCATTTAAACAGGGGCATCAGGTGCAGATAGGTCAGGCCCAACTCTTGGAAATAAGGGATTTTGGCTTTCAAGCCTTGCAGATCGCCTGCAAACAAATCGACATAGCACGCGCCGCCAACCTGTTTGTTGGACAAAATCCAGTCAGGATCGTTTTCGCGCGCGATATCGATATCTTTTAAAGATGAGTTGCGTTGGGAATAGCTTTGCCATGCTTGGGCAATCAGTTGCTCCAGCATGGGGAGGACGGCTTCGTTGTTGTTGTAGACGTTGTCCAGCTCGTGCATCAGTTTTGGAAAGTGTTCTTCAAGCCGTCTGTCAAACTGTTTCCAGTCTTCAGATGCCTCGATGCTTGCACGCTGTTCGGGAGTGTATATCGATAGGGTGCGTTCTTTAAGATGATGCAAGGTCAAATCAACCTGTTGAGTCTGGGTCAACATAATGCCTACTCCGAAATTAAGGTGAAATTGTTTTGAAGCTTGGTTTCACTTCTTTTGCAAATCCATGCCGATTGTGGGCGGCCAAGACTGTAATTTTGCGTCAAGAACTGACTCAATGATACTGGAAGTGCTTGAGTGTGCATAGGGTTTTCAAGGTTATTGAACAGGATTTTTCAAGTGTTTGATTTTGATTGAAAGTAAGGTTGAATAAAAAGAATATGGCCTTTTGCCGCAGTCATGTTTCAGACGGCCTGAACTTTTAAGAAAAACTTTTATTTTTATTGCCTTAGATATCCTTTGTTCTCATATGGCCGTCTGAAACATAAGCACGGCATAGAGGGTCATCTGTCTTCTCGAAATTTGGAAAATATCGATTATTTTCATGACTTCTGATGTAAATCAAGATTGTATGGTTGGCAGGGTATCTTATTGCAAAGAAGAAACTCAAGAAGATACTTGTTTATTATTGAATGAATCCATGATTTATCTTATTGATAGTGGTTATTATGTAGATTATCAAGTTAATAAGGGAAAGCCCTCTGTCTGATTTGTCATGCTTGTTTAATATTATTTTTTAAAATTAGACTTGACCCATTACAAGCAATTACTTAAAGTACCCATCTTAACTTTTACACAAGAAAACGGGTTGTCCCGTTCCAAAAAAAATGAGCGTAATCAAACCACCACAAATCACTGCATACGACAGCAAGCCGACCGATGTTTATTTCTTCGGTACTTGCGTTCTCGACATCTTTATGCCGGAAGCGGGTATGGATGCCATTACCTTAATCGAACAACAAGGCATCCGCGTCCATTATCCAATGGAGCAGAGCTGCTGCGGTCAACCAGCCTATTCGTCCGGCCATCCGAAAGAAGCTTTTGATGTGGCCAAAGCCCAATTGGATTTATTCCCGGAAAATTGGCCGATTGTCGTACCGTCCGGTTCTTGCGGCGGCATGATGAAACATCACTGGCCGACTTTGTTTAAAGGTACCGAGTACGAGCAAAAAGCCATTGATTGCGCCAACCGTATCATTGAATTTACCCACTTCCTGCTGGCCATCGGCTACAAACCTGAAGATAAAGGCGAGCCGGTTAAGGTGGCCGTTCATACTTCTTGCGCGGCGCGTCGTGAAATGAATGTCCATCTGTCAGGCTGGCAGCTGATTGACGGCATGGAAAATGTCGAGCGTATCGTTCACGACCATGAAAGCGAGTGTTGCGGTTTTGGCGGTACATTCTCTGTGAAACAGGCCGATATTTCCGGCGCGATGGTAACCGACAAAGTCGCAGCCCTGAAAGAAACCGGCGCGACCGAAATCATTAGTGCAGACTGCGGCTGCATGATGAATATCGGCGGCAAAATCGCTAAAGACGAACCGAATATGCCACGTCCGAAACATATTGCATCTTTCCTGTTGGAACGCACCGGAGGTAAAGCATGAGCGCGCGCGAAAATATTTTGGCGAAATTGAAAAAAGCCGATGCCTTGCCGATGGAAGAGCCGCCGGTTTTCGATTATTACCGTGAAATGGGCGTATCTTGGGCAAACGATGTTGAACGCTTGAAACATTGGGCGACTGCCATGCGTGCCGTCAAAACGGAAATCTATTGGGTTACCAAAACCAATTGGCCGCAAGTATTCCGCCAAGCAGCCGAAGGCAAAGGTTTGAAAAACATTCTGCTGCCATTGGAAACAGAACACGGCCAGCTGGCTCGTGCAGCTTTGGCTGATACCGATATCGAACCGCGCGGTTTTGAGCGAAAAATCGACGACTGGAAAAACGAATTCTTTGCCGATATTGAGGCCGGATTTAGCGGCTCTAAATGCGGTATTGCCCGTACCGGTACGATTATGCTGGAATCCAGTCCTCTGGAGCCGCGTAGTTTGAGTTTGGTACCGCCTGTGCATTTCTGCCTGTTTGACACCAGCAAAATGTACAACGAATTCCATAATGCTGTTGAAGGCGAAAAACTGGTAGAAAAAGGTATGCCTACCAACGTTATTTTGATTTCCGGCCCGTCTAAGACTGCCGATATTCAATTGACTTTGGCCTATGGTGCACACGGCCCGCGTGATTTGGTGGTTTTGGCCGTCCTGCCTGATCATATTTCCCCTGCCGATTTGGAGGAAAAAGCATGAGTTCCCAAACCATTAAATTCCATATGAAGCCGGAAACGTTCAAGCAAAACGCTGCGATTTCTTTGCAAGACAAGCCTTTGCGTAAAAGCTTGCGTACGGCGATGGATATGCTGATGACCAAGCGTAAAGCCGTTTTGACAGATGAAGAAGAGCTGCAAAGCCTGCGGGATTTGTGTGAACACGTCCGTCAACGTTCGTTGTCCAAATTGCCTGCATTATTGGAACAATTAGAAGCAAACCTGACCAAGTTGGGCGTTAAAGTCCACTGGGCGGAAACACCGGCCGAAGCCTGCCAAATCATTCACAACATCATTACCGATAAAAACGGTAAGCTAATGGTGAAAGGCAAATCTATGGTCAGCGAAGAGATTGAGCTGAACCATTATCTGCAAGACCGGGGCATCAAAGCGATTGAGAGCGACTTGGGCGAGTTTATCGTCCAAATGGCCGGCGAGAAACCAACCCATATTGTGATGCCTGCCATTCACAAGACCAAAGAGCAGGTGAGCGAACTTTTCCATCAAAATCTTGGTACTCCATTAACAGACGACGTGGACCAACTGACCGGATTTGCGCGTAAAGCCTTGCGTGATATTTACAGCACTGCCGATGTCGGTTTGAGTGGTGTGAACTTTGCCGTTGCAGAAACAGGTACGCTGTGTCTGGTGGAAAACGAAGGTAACGGCCGCTTGAGTACCACTGTGCCGCCTGTGCACATCGCCATTACCGGTATTGAAAAAGTGGTTGCGAAACTGTCGGATGTGCCGCCTTTGTACAGCCTGTTGCCACGCTCTGCCATCGGTCAGAACATTACCACTTATTTCAATATGATTACCGGACCTCGCCGCAGCGAAGAATTGGACGGTCCTCAAGAAATGCACTTGGTATTGCTTGATAACGGCCGTAGCCAAGCGTATGCAGAAGATCAAATGCGCCGTACCTTGCAATGTATCCGTTGTGGCGCGTGTATGAACCATTGTCCGGTTTACACCCGTATCGGTGGCGCGGCTTACGGCACGACTTATCCCGGTCCGATTGGCGAGATTATCTCTCCGCATTTGTTGGGCTTGGATGCGACACGCGATCTGCCGACTGCATGTACCATGTGCGGCGCTTGTGTCGAAGTTTGCCCGGTACGCATTCCGATTACCGAACAAATGCAACGTCTGCGCGTTGAAGCACAACGTTCGCCAACAGAAACCGTTCCTCATCCCATCCGCGGTCAAGGTGCATCACATACCTTCGGCGAGCAAATGGCATGGCGAACCTTTAACGGCATTTTCAGCGGTAGTAAGGCTTATCGAGCATTCGGCTGGGCGGCTACCAAATTCCGTGCATTGACGCCAAGCAAGCAGTTAAGCTGGACCAATAACCATGTTCCGATGAAACCTGCCAAGCAAACATTGCATGAGATGATGGCAGAAAGAAAACGTCAGCAAGAAAAAGCATAAGGCTTGAAAATAAAACCTGGGGGATAAAAGCCTCAGGTTTTATTTTTTATTGAATATTACTGGTGTTGAATGACTGATAGTAATTAATTTCATTAGCTTATTTCTATTAAATAAGAGGCCGTCTGAAAATGAATTTCAGACGGCCTTTATTGCAGCACAAAGTTTAAAGCAACACTTTCTCCACGCCACCGTTATTGGCTTTTTTTACAAACTCGTCCAGCCAGTTTTCGCCGAGGATGTGTTTCGCCATTTCGATGACGATATAGTCGGCGGGCATATCGTTATCGTCGGCGTAGCGGCTCAAGCCTTGCAGGCAGGCGGGGCAGGAGGTGAGCATTTTGACGGGTTCGCCCTGCGGCAGCTCTTTGAGGTTTTTCTCGATTTCTTCCTGTTTGCGGAATTTGACTTGGGTGGCGATGTCGGGTCGTTTGACGGCGAACATGCCGGATTCGCCGCAGCAGCGGTCGCTTAAGACGATTTTCTGCCCCATGAGGCTGCTTGCCATTTGGGTGGCGTTCATGGTTTTGATGGGCGTGTGACAGGGGTCGTGGTAGAGGTATTGCTGACCTTTCACGCCGTTCAGTTTCACACCTTTTTCGAGCAGGTATTCGTGGATGTCGATGATGCGGCAGCCGGGGAAGATTTCTTCGAAGCGGTATTTTTCGAGCTGGTCGTAGCAGGTGCCGCAACTGACGACGACAGTTTTGATGTCGAGGTAGTTGAGGGTGTTCGCCATGCGGTGGAAGGCGACGCGGTTGTTGGTGCTCATCTGCTCGGCTTTTGCCTTGTTACCACCCGCATCCTGCGGATAGCCGCAACACATATAGCCCGGCGGCAGGACGGTTTGTACACCGACATGCCAAAGCATGGCTTGGACGGCGAGTCCGATTTGGCTGAACAGGCGCTCAGAGCCGCAACCTGGGAAGTAGAACACGGCTTCGGCATCTTCCGGCGCAGCTGGATTGCGGATGATGGGGATGCTCTTGTCATCTTCTATGCCCAGCATGGAGCGCGGAGTTTTGGCAGGTACGCTTTTGGGCAAAGGGCGGTTGATGAAATGGATAACCTGTTCTTTGATTGAGGCGGTACCGATGGTGGCTTTGGGTTCGGCTTTTTGCTTTTTAGTGCCGATCGGAAGAAGCTTGCCGATTTTGTAGGCAAAGTTCTGCGCGGGGAAACCGGTCTGTATCATGGCGGCGCGCAGGGCTTTGATGGTTTTGGGACCGGTGGCGTTCAAAAATGCCATGCCCATCGATGCGGCGGGTGAGAAGCGTTTGTGGCCGGAATCGGCAAGGTAATTGCGGATGGCTACGGTTACGTCGCCGAAGTCGATGTTGACGGGGCAGGGTTTGACACAGCGGTGGCACACGGTGCAGTGGTCGCCGATGTCCATGAGTTCTTCAAAGTGTTTGATGGAAACGCCGCGGCGGGTTTGCTCTTCGTATAAGAAGGCTTCGGTCAAGAGCCCCACGCCGAGGATTTTGTTGCGCGGGCTGTACAGCAGGTTGGCACGCGGAACGTGGGTGGAGCAGACGGGTTTGCATTTGCCGCAGCGCAGGCAGTCTTTGACGGAATCGGCGATGGTGCCGAGGTCTGATTTCTCCATAATCAGCGATTCCGCGCCCAACAGCTCGAAAGACGGCGTGTAGGCGTTGCGTAAGTCCGAACCTTTCATCAGTTTGTGACGGTTGAAGGTGTGTTTGGGGTCGACTTGGTTTTTGTAGTTCCAAAACGGCTGCAAATCCTCATCGGTCAGAAATTCGAGCTTGGTGATGCCGATGCCGTGTTCGCCGGAAATCACGCCGCCGAGCGAGCGGGCGAGCTTCATAATGCGTTCGACCGAACGGTAGGCCGTCTGAAGCATTTGGGCGTCGTCTGAATTGACGGGGATGTTGGTGTGGACGTTGCCGTCGCCGGCGTGCATGTGCAGGGCGACGAAGACACGCCCGCGCACGGTTTTGGCGTGGATCTTGCCCAAGCCTTCGATGATTTTGGTGTCGGTTTTGCCGCTGAAGATTTCGGCGAGCGGTTTCATTACGTCTTCTTTGACGGACACGCGCAGGCGGAAGTCGCGGAATGCGGTGAAACAGCTCTCGTCGTCTTTGGCTTCGGGCGCGGCATGGACGGTTGCGCCGTAGCGGGCTTTGTAGTCGGCAAGCGGCGTGTCCAGATGGGCGAGCAACCAGTCCCAACGTTCTTTGACAGCGGAAACGTGGGCAAGGGCGTGTTTGCCGCGTTCGCCCAAAAGTTCGGCGGTCGGCAGGTCCGTACCCATCTTGTCGATGGGGAGTTTGCCGGAAAGATATTGCTCCAATGCGGCGCACAGGGTGAGTTTGTTTTGGATGGAAAGCTCGATGTTGATGCGTTCGATACCGTCCGAATACTCGCCCAGCAGCTCCAGCGGAATCACCACGTCTTCGTTGATTTTAAAGGCGTTGGTGTGTTTGGCGATGGCGGCGGTGCGGCTGCGGTCGAGCCAGAAGGTTTTGCGCGCTTCGGGCGACACGGCGATAAAGCCTTCGCCGTCGCGGGCGCGGGCAAGTTCGCAGATGTGTTCGGCGGCTGCCTCTACGGCGGCTTCGTCGTCTGAAACCACGTCCGCCAGCAAGACCATTTTCGGCCGCCCTTTGCCCGCCGCTTTGGTGGCGTAACCGACGGCGCGGACATAACGCCAGTCCAGATGCTCCAAACCCGCCAGCCGCACGCTGTCGTGGGCGAGCAGGAAATCGCGGATTTCAACGATAGAAGGTGTAGCGGTGGCGACCGTGCCGAAAAACTCCATACACACGGTGCGCGTGTATTTCGGCATTTTATGCAACACGAAGGCGACGCTGGTGATGATGCCGTCCGTGCCTTCTTTCTGCACGCCGGGCAGGCCGCTCAAGAATTTGTCGGTAACGTCTTTGCCCAAACCGACTTTACGGAATTTGTGGCCGGGGATTTCCAAGCGTTCGGTTTTAACGATATTGAGGCCGTCTGAATCTAACGTGTGCACGTCGAATACGGCAGTTTCTTCGTCGTGGATTTTGCCAAAATTGTGGCGCACGCGCTCGATGCGCAGCCATTCGCCCTGCGGGTTGACCATCTGCCAGTAGGCAAGGTTGTCCAGCGCCGTCCCCCACAGCACGGCTTTTTTGCCGCCCGCGTTCATCGCCACATTGCCGCCCACGCAGGACGCATCGGCCGAAGTCGGATCGACGGCGAACACCAAACCCGCCTGATGCGCGGTTTCTTCCACCCGCCGCGTTACCACGCCCGCGCCGCAATGGATAATCGGATGTTTGCCGTTTAAACCCGCTAGTTCGACAAATTCCACGCCGCGATGCTTGTCCAGTTTTTCCGTATTGATGACCGCGCTGTTTGCATCCAGAGGTACGGCGCCGCCGGTATAACCCGTGCCGCCGCCGCGCGGGATAATGACCAAATCCAGCTCGATTAAGGCGCGCACCAAAGACGCAATTTCTGCCTCGGTATCAGGATTGACGACGACAAACGGATACTCCACGCGCCAGTCGGTCGCATCGGTAACGTGCGTTACGCGAGCCAATCCGTCAAACATAATATTGTGCGGCTTGGTGATTTTGCTCAAACGTTCCAAAATCTGCCGCCGCTTTTGGCGTGTTTCGTCAAAGCTGCCGTCAAAACGCTCGACCGCCTTTTCCGCCTCCGCCACCAAGACATCGACTTGCGGATTGTCGTCGCGGCGTTTGCGGATTTCGTTCAACCGGTGGCGCATTTCCCGCACCAGCGCGGCGCGGCGTTTCGGGTGCTCCAGCAAATCATCGACCAGATACGGATTGCGCACGACCACCCAAATATCGCCCAACACTTCAAACAACATCCGCGCCGAACGTCCTGTTTTACGTTGGCCTCGCAGGTCTTGTAAAATTTGCCATGCTTCGTTGCCTAAAAGTCGGATGATGATTTCGCGGTCGGTGTAGGAAGTATAGTTGTAGGGAATTTCCCGAATACGCTGCGGGGCGGTAGTCGTGGTCATGGTTGAGTTCCGTTGATAGGTATAATGTTTTTATATTAAAGGCCGTCTGAAAAATACGATTTCTTCTTGATGGCATGAAGTGTTAATGTAGTGTAATTTTCGATATTTTTCAATGCAAAAGACAATAAACATTTCAATGGGAATGATTTCTAATTGAAACATATTGTTTACAATCTTGACGTGTAACTGGTTTTCAGACGGCCTGACAGATTTTATCGCTTGAGTTTTTCTGTAAAACCGCTATAATGCGTTTCTTCTATGGCGGGTCTCCCCGCATGGTAATTCGGAACACCGGGTCAGGGGCGGAAGCCAGCAGCCCACTCTGATGAGCCAGTGCCGGGGGTTCGGCTCGCCACCTTATTCAAAAATGCCGGAGATGATTGAGTCTCCGGCATTTTTCATTGTATAAAGCGTAATGATCAAAAGGCCGTCTGAAATCTCATTTTCAGACGGCCTTTGAGTTTATGAGCAAACTATTTATGCTTCTTCTGATTTTGTATTGGGCAAAACACAGTTCAGGATAATGGCCAATACGGCGCATAAACCTACACCGGCGAAGCTCAAAGTACCTACTTTGATAATCATGCCGCCGATGCCAGTCGTCAATACGGAGCTGACGATAACCAGGTTTTTCGGCTGCATCAAATCGACTTTCGCATCAATCAATGTTTTGATGCCCAAAGAAGCGATAGTACCGAACAGCAGCAACATAATACCGCCCATAACCGGCATGGGGATCGAAGCCAAAAACGCGTTGAATTTACCGAAAAACGCCATGCAAATCGCAAAAATTGCCGCCCAAGTCATGATGACGGGGTTGCTGTTTTTGGTAATCATCACCGCGCCGGTTACTTCGCCGTAAGTGGTTACAGGAGGGCCGCCGATCAAACCGGCCACGCATACGCCCAAGCCGTCGCCGGCGAGGGTTTTATCTAAGCCCGGGTCTTTGGTGTAGTTTTTGCCAGTTACATTGCCGATGGCCATGATGCCGCCGATGTGTTCGATGGCTGGGGCGATAGCAACGGGCAGCATAAACAAGGCAGCCTGCCAGTTGACTTGAGGCGTTTCAAAATGAGGGACGGCAAACCAAGGAGCGTTGATGATGGCGCCGGTATCGACCAAGCCCATGATTAAAGCCAACACATAGCCGGAAGCCACGCCGATCAGAATCGGAATCAGCTTCATCATTTTGCTGCCGAAGACAGAAACGATGACGGTTACCGCAAAGGTAAAGCCGGACAGAATCAGCGAATCGATATAGTCGATGATCTGCTTGCCGCCTGATTGACCCATTGCCATGCTGCTGGCTGCGGCGGCCACGGACAAGCCGATTACCATAATCACCGGGCCGATAACCACGGGTGGCAACAGCTTGTGTACCGCATCCAGACCGCGCCATCTAATCAGCGCGGCAAAGACGAAGTACATGAAGCCGGCCGCAAACAGGCCGAACATGGTAGAAGGCAGGCCCCATTCGCCGATGGAGTAGATAATCGGTGCAATAAAGGCAAAAGAAGAGCCGAGGAAAATCGGCACTTTACGTTTGGTAACCAATTGGAACAACAAAGTGCCCAAGCCTGCACCCAATAACGCCAAAGCCGGGTTCAGTCCCGTCAGAAGCGGCACAAGCACCATAGCACCGAATGCGACAAACAAAATCTGCGCACCGGCTACCGCCGTTTTAAGCTGATTCATAAAAGCTCCGAAGAAAATTCAAACGGCGCAGATTATACTGATTTATCCTAATTGTGAACATTTATTTACAAAAGGCCGTCTGAACAGATGTAACGATGACACCTGTTCAGACGGCCTTATTCGATAGCGAATGGTTAGTAACTTATCAAAATCGATTAGGAAAATTTTTAGCCGCGTGTTTCGCGCCAAACCAGATAATCGCGCAGGGGCGGCATGGGCGGATTGATGCAGTGGGGGCAGATGCCTGTGGTGTCTTCGTCGTCGCTGTCGATATGGTAGGCGTTGGGGTCAAAGCGCACCTGCTGCATCACCGCTTGCGCCAATGCTTGTTCCTGTACGACATCGAATTCAAATTTCTCCAAAATCTCATTCAATAGGCGGATTTCGCCGTCGCTGAAAGATTCGCTGTGTTTGACAATGAGGCGTTGATAATCTTCATTGCTGATTTTTTTGTGAAGTAAATCGGTCTGGATGGTCATGATTTTTATTGTTGAAATAAGATGGTCAAGATGAGGATTATAGCGGATATTGTGGTGATTGTTTTAAAGGTCGTTTTCTGGTTTGAAAAGTGTCTCTGTTTTGGCTTTTTTTGGCATTAAGCTGTTTAATTTCGAGTTAATTGCTTGGTAGTCTTCGCTATAAAAAAATTCACCGATGTGTATGGTTTCTCCATGATAAACAAATGACCATGCACCTTGTTTGCTATTTGGTTTTCGTAAGGGGCTGGAGATGGTGGATTTATTTCTTCTCTGGCTCAAATAATTACGTAGTGTGATTTTAGTGTTTTCTGTATTTGCATAGTTCTCATGTGGCTGCCATTGCGATATTTCTACGAGTGAAAATTTTTTACCTTTTCCCAATCCAAATAGCGTGAATTGATGTGAAAGTATCCCATTTTGAACATGAACATGAATATGTTCTTGTCCAAAAAGTTGCCACAGTAAGTCATAAACA
This sequence comes from Neisseria sp. HMSC061B04, assembly GCF_001836705.1. Classification (NCBI taxonomy): domain Bacteria; kingdom Pseudomonadati; phylum Pseudomonadota; class Betaproteobacteria; order Neisseriales; family Neisseriaceae; genus Neisseria; species Neisseria sp. HMSC061B04. Next base: position 22,726 of record NZ_KV830178.1, on the reverse strand, counting down.
CCTTGGCAAAAAAGCAGACCCAAAAATATAAGGAGTATGATATTAAATGCTGATTCAAAGTTTAAATTTGGAATGTTTGCCAATATCAATAGTAAGATTACAAGGTCTCTACAAGTTAATAGAAGTTTGAGTCGGTTTCGTATAATTTTTGCTAACAAGGTAATTTTACTTGGTGTTTGTTTGATTTTATAACGCGAAGATACCATCAATAGCTTCCTATTTTTTCAGCCTGATACGCTTTTTGCAGCGGTGTAATTTGCGCTAAGCGGGCATGATCAATTTGTTCGGCGATAAGGTGCGCTTTTCCTTGCGCGCGGCACTCGGCGGCAATTTTGCCTGCATCTACTTTGCTGGCGGCCTCAAGTAAAGCCAGCCAGTGTTCGCGTTGCGGATAGGGGGTATCTTCAAGATTCAGACGGCCTTGTTTGTCGGCCACGCAGACGTTTAAGGCCGTCTGAAAACGTTCGGGGCGGCGGAATGCGTCGGTTTTTTTCAAAACATTCAAAATGGTTTTGCTTTTGAACTGCCCGACTTGGTGGAACATGATGTGCCAGCGGCAGACGAGTTCGGCAAGCTCGGCGCAGTGTTTGGGCGCGCGCAGGCGTTGATTGACTTCGCGGACGGGTTCGACGCCGTTGATGTCGTGTTCGTAGTGTTTCGGCAGGATATCGGCCGGTGTTTTTGCCTTGCCCAAGTCGTGTAATAGGGCGGCATAGCGTTCGGCGAGGGACAGATTCATTTCGGCGGCCCGTTGTACAACCATCAGCGTATGGATACCGCTGTCGATTTCGGGATGATAGTCGGCGCGTTGCGGTACGCCGAAAAGGGCGTCAAGCTCGGGCAGCAAGACTTTGAGTGCGCCGCATTCGCGCAAAACTTCAATCATTTTGCGCGGGTTTTTCTCCATTAAACCTTTGGCCAATTCCTGCCAGACGCGTTCGGCAATCAAGGCATCCGCTTCGCCATTTTCTACCATTTTCCGCATCAGCGACATGGTTTCATCGGCAATTTGAAAACCATAACGCGCAGCAAAACGGGCAATACGCAAAATCCGCACGGGGTCTTCGGCAAAGGCAGGCGAAACGTGGCGCAGGATACCGGCCGCCAAGTCTTGTTGTCCGCCAAAGGGATCGATGATCGTGCCGTCTGAATCCTGAGCCATGGCATTGATGGTCAGGTCGCGGCGCATCAGGTCTTGTTCCAGCGTAACGTCTTTATCGGCATGAAAACTGAATCCGGCATAGCCTTTGGCGGTTTTGCGCTCGGTACGGGCGAGGGCGTATTCTTCATGGCTGTCTGGATGGAGAAAGACGGGAAAATCCTTGCCGACAGGTTGATAGCCTTGAGCCAACATGGTTTGCGCATCTGCACCGACGACTACCCAATCGCGGTCTTTGACGGGCAGGCCTAAAAGATGGTCGCGGACGGCGCCGCCGACAAGATAGGTTTGGATGGTTTGTGTATTCATATAAAAATCGAACGATATAAAAAGGCCGTCTGAAAAGCCGTATTGGGTTTTCAGACGGCCTGATTCAGAATGCTATTATGACGCTTTAGGCTTGTTGCTGTCGATAATCTTCAGTCCGGTGGCGGCAACAAACCATATCGTTATGCGGCATATCCTTTATAATAAGCCCATTCAAATACGGAGCGGCAAATAATGCAAACTTGGCACGAGGCGATTGGTGCGGAAAAAGAAAAGGCGTATTTTCAAACGATTTTGGAGAAGGTGCGCCATGAAAGGCAGGCGGGGATAACCGTTTATCCGCCTGAGCGTGATGTATTCAATGCCTTTCGGACGACTGAATTCGGAAATGTAAAAGTAGTGATTTTGGGGCAAGACCCGTATCACGGCGCGGGGCAGGCGCATGGTTTGGCGTTTTCCGTCCAGCCTGAAATTGCGGTGCCGCCGTCGCTGGTCAATATTTATAAAGAGCTGGCGACGGATATTGAAGGTTTTCAGATTCCGCAACACGGCTATTTGCAGCATTGGGCGGAACAGGGCGTGTTGCTGTTGAACACGGTGTTGACTGTCCGTGCCGGTGTGGCGCATTCTCATGCGACCTTCGGTTGGGAGGCATTTACCGATGAAGTCATCCGACAATTGGATAAGGAGCGCGAGCATTTGGTCTTTATGCTGTGGGGCAGCCATGCGCAGAAGAAAGGCGCGTTTATCGACCGCAACCGTCATTTGGTGCTGACCGCGCCGCATCCTTCGCCCTTGTCGGCATATCGCGGCTTTTTTGGCTGCAAACATTTTTCGCAGGCAAACGCTTATTTGCAGGCAAATGGTTTAGAGCCGATTGATTGGCAGGTTTAAATAAGCTGAAAGGCCGTCTGAAAGCAGATTTTCAGACGGCCTTATGATTTGGTCTCAAATCGAATATTCAATCAGCTCGTTTTGAGAAAAGACATAAACCTGTTTCGGAATCAGATTTAATTCTTTGCCTTCGGCGATTTGGTAATGCGCGGCATCGCTGCCTGCCAGCGTGATATGCACGTCTTGTTTGTCGTGTTTCACCAGAATATGCGTCAATGCCCCGACGGCGTGGATTTTTTCGATTTTGGCACGAATCATCGGCGTTTCGTTTTCGGCGGCAAGCTGCCATTCGTGCGGGCGGATATAGCCGATGGCGGTTTGTTCCTGCCATTTGTATTGTGCGTCCAATTTCCATTCGAAACCGTGGTAATGCCAAATGCCTTTTTCGATGCGTCCTTCAAATGCATCGGTTTCGCCGAGGAACTCGGTAACAAAGGCGTTTTCTGGTTTGCGGTAAATGGCTTCGGCGCTGCCGGTTTGTTCGATTTGGCCGTGGTTCATGACGACGATTTCATCGGAAACTTCGAGGGCTTCTTCTTGGTCGTGCGTCACCAGAATGCTGGTTACGCCTAAGTTGTGATGAATGTCGCGCAGCCAGGTACGCAATTCTTTGCGCACTTTGGCATCCAGCGCACCGAAGGGTTCGTCCAAGAGCAGGAGTTTGGGTTCGACCGCAAGGGCGCGGGCGAGGGCGATGCGTTGGCGTTGGCCGCCGGAGAGCTGGTGCGGATAGGATTTGGCGAGGTGGGAGAGCTGCACGAGTTTGAGCAATTCTTCGACTTTGGTGCGGATTTGTTCTTTGGACGGACGTTCGGACTTGGGCAATACGGTCAAACCGAAGGCGACGTTGTCAAACACGTTCATGTGGCGGAAGAGGGCGTAGTGTTGGAACACGAAACCGACTTTGCGCTCGCGCACATGCTTGGCGGTGACGTCTTGGCCGTCAAAGAGGATGTTGCCGTCATCGGCGTTTTCCAGTCCGGCGATGATGCGCAGGAGCGTGGTTTTGCCGCAGCCGGAAGGGCCGAGCAGGGAAACGAGTTTGCCGGTGGGGACGTTGAGGTTGATGTTTTTCAGCGCGTGGAAACTGCCGAAGTGTTTGTTTAAGTTTTGAATAGTGATGCTCATGCTGCGTTCCTTTCGGCGGCGGCGAGTTTTTTATCTTGTAATTTGGTAATGATGTTTTGCACCAGCAAGGTGGCCAAGGCTAAAAGTGCCAATACGCCGGAGAGGGCGAATGCGCCGGTGAAGTTGTATTCGTTGTAGAAGATTTCGACCAAAAGCGGGATGGTGTTGGTTTCGCCGCGAATGTGCCCCGATACCACGCTGACCGCGCCAAACTCGCCCATCGCGCGGGCGTTGGTGAGGATGATGCCGTAGAGCAGCGCCCATTTAATGTTGGGCAGGGTAACGCGCCAAAACATCTGCCAGCCGTTTGCGCCGAGTATCAAGGCAGCCTGTTCTTCACTGTCGCCCTGCGCCTGCATTAACGGAATGATTTCGCGCGCAACAAAGGGGAAGGTAACGAACAACGTCGCCAAAATAATGCCGGGAATGGCGAAGATAATCTGTATGCCTTGCGCTTCGAGCCAGCCGCCCAATGCCGTGTGCGCACCGAACAATAAGACGAACATCAAACCGGCCACCACGGGCGATACGGAAAACGGCAAATCGAGCAGGGTGGTCAGCAACTGCTTACCGCGGAAGTCGAAACGGGTCAGCAGCCACGCCATCGCCACGCCCAATACGGCATTGACGGGAACGACAATCAGCGCGGTAATCAGCGTTAATTTGATGGCAGACCATGCTTCGGGATCGGTCAGAGATTGCAGGTATAAATCCCAACCGCCTTTTAAGGCTTCATAGAATACGGCAACCAAAGGCACGACCAGCATCAGCAGCAGAAAGCCCAAGGCGGTAGCGGTCAGCAATGCGCGCAGCCAACGCGGTTCGCTCAAGTTTGGATTGGTGGAATGGGTTTTCATGGTAGGGTAGTCTCGATTTATTCTTGTATCTGTTTTGGCCGTCTGAAAAATGTTTGCTTGATGTTTCTGACGGCCTGTTGTTTGTTAAACCCTCGCTCCGGCGCGGCGGCTTAAAGTCCATTGTATAATGTTTAAAATCAGCAGGATGACAAACGAAATCATCAGCATAAACAGAGCAACGGCAGACGCGCCCTGAGCATCGTATTGCTCCAGTTTGCCGGTAATAATCAAGGGCAGGATTTCAGACACCATCGGAATATTGCCTGCGATAAAGATGACCGAGCCGTATTCGCCGGTAGAGCGGGCAAACATCATGCCTGCACCGGTCAACAGGGCCGGTGTGATTTCAGGCAAAAGGACGCGGCGGAACGTAGTCCAACGGCTTGCGCCCAAAGTTGCCGCCGCTTCTTCATACTCGCCCGACAATTCTTCCAATACCGGCTGCACGGCGCGGACGATAAAGGGCAGGCTGACGACGATCAGCGCAATCCAGATGCCGGTAGGCGTAAAGGCGATTTTGATGCCCAAAGGCTCGAAAAAACGACCTATCCAGCCATTGGGCGCATATAGGGTTGCCAACGCAATGCCTGTTACCGCTGTTGGCAGCGCAAACGGCAAATCGACCAAAGCGTTTACCAACCCTTTGCCCGGAAATTCATAGCGCACCAATACCCAAGCAACCAATGTACCGAACACGATATTGGTCAACATTGCATAAAACGACATCCGCAAGCTCAGCCAGACGGCCGCCAAGACATTGGGTTCGGTAATCGTGTTCCAAAATCCGCTCCAGCCGATTTCTGCCGCTTTGGCCGCCATCATGGCAAACGGCAAAACCACCAAAAGCGACAGGCATAAAACCGTCAAACCCAGGCTGAGTTTGAAACCTGGCAATACAGAAGGCGTTTTGAGTAACAACATAATGGCAACCGTCAGAATTTAATACACGCTTACTTTAACAAGGCCGTCTGAAAACTGGAAAGAATGCTTTGTTAGGTATAAAGACGATTTTGTTATATTGAAAAGATGAAAAGGCCGTCTGAAAACCAAATTTCAGACGGCCTTGCTGGTGTAGTAAATATCAATAGGCAACAGGATCTTGATATGCAGGCTGGCGTTGTGCTGCGTCATAGTTTTCCTGAGCCGAGCGGACGGCTTTTTCCAAACCCTTGATCCGTTCGAGATAGCGGGCATAGTTGCGTTCATTGCCATAACGCACTTTTTTGCCTTCTTCCAAATTTTTCTTGGCGGTATCCAAAGCACGCTTGGCCGCACCGACATCAGCCGGATTGACCGGGGCGACAGCTTCTTCCGCCTGCTCGGCTTCGCTTGGGGAAGTCGGCGTTGCCGGTGTTGAAACAGGCGCAGAAGTATATACGGACGGTTTGCCGATATTGCTGGCTTTGCAGTTTTTGCCGCCGGCTTGGGTATAGACTTTGCGGCCGGCAGAATCGGTACATTCAAAAATAGGCGCGGCAGAAACCGCAGTTGTCAAAGCGAGCAGTAATGTGCTGATCCAAATTTTGTTCATTTTTTATTTTTCCTTAAAACCATTTCCACCAAACAAACAAAGCTGCAATCATGAGGATGTTGGCGAAGAGTATGGGTTTCCACTGTCTGGGCGCGCGCCGCAATTCAGTGCCAGAACGCGTGCGGCGGATATAGAAAAACGGGCTGAGCAGCATGGAGGCGGCGCATACCAAAATAATCACGGCGTAATAGATTTTGTGCGTTTCCATATCGTTTCTCCGTTTCAGACGGCCTGAAAGGCTGCCTACAACGCATTTTTGCGTGAAGCGTTGCCTGTTTTCATCTTGCATCGGGTATTGGGCACATTTGCCATGGCCTCAATCCTGAGGTCTTTGCAAAAATATGCTACAATCGCGTCCGATTATAACATTCTATTTATAAAGGTTTTACGAATAATGATTTCTACCAACGGCATCACCATGCAGTTCGGCGCAAAGCCGCTGTTTGAAAACGTATCCGTCAAATTCGGCGAAGGCAACCGTTACGGCTTGATCGGCGCCAACGGCTCAGGCAAATCCACCTTCATGAAAATCCTCGGTGGCGATTTGGAACAGACTGCCGGCGAAGTCGCGATTGAAAACGGCGTGCGTTTGGGTAAATTGCGCCAAGACCAGTTTGCCTACGAAGACATGCGCGTGCTGGACGTGGTGATGATGGGTCATACGGAAATGTGGGCGGCGATGACCGAGCGCGATGCGATTTACGCCAATCCCGAAGCTACCGAAGACGACTACATGAAAGCCGCCGAACTGGAAGCCAAGTTCGCCGAATACGACGGCTACACCGCCGAAGCGCGCGCTGCCGAATTGTTGAGCGGCGTGGGTATTTCCGAAGATTTGCACAATGCGACCATGGCGGAAGTCGCTCCAGGCTTCAAGCTGCGCGTATTGCTGGCGCAAGCCCTGTTCTCCAAACCTGATGTTCTCTTGCTTGACGAGCCGACCAACAACTTGGACATCAATACCATCCGCTGGCTGGAAGGCGTGTTGAACCAATACGACTCCACCATGATTATCATCTCGCACGACCGTCACTTCTTGAACGAAGTCTGCACGCACATGGCGGATTTGGACTACAACACCATCACCATCTATCCGGGCAACTACGACGACTATATGCTCGCTTCCGCCCAATCGCGTGAGCGCGCCCTGAAAGACAACGCCAAAGCCAAAGAGAAATTGCAAGAGCTGCAAGAGTTCGTCGCACGCTTCTCCGCCAACAAATCCAAAGCCCGTCAGGCAACCAGCCGTCTGAAACAGGCAGACAAAATCAAATCGGAGATGGTCGAAGTCAAGCCTTCTACCCGTCAAAACCCATATATCCGTTTTGAAGCCGATGAAAAAGCCAAGTTGCACCGTCAGGCAGTGGAAGTTGAAAAACTGGCCAAACGTTTTGAAACCCAGTTGTTTAAAAACCTGAACTTCATCCTTGAAGCAGGCCAACGTCTTGCCATCATCGGCCCGAACGGCGCAGGTAAATCTACTCTGCTGAAACTCTTGGCCGGCGCGTACAACCCCGAATATTCAGACGGCCTGTTGCCGGACGAAGGCACCATCAAATGGGCGGAAAAAGCCAGTGTCGGCTACTATCCGCAAGACCATGAAAACGACTTCGACGTTGATATGGATTTGACTGAATGGATGCGTCAATGGGGCCAGGAAGGCGATGACGAACAAGTCATCCGCGGCACTTTGGGCCGCTTGCTCTTCGGCAGCAACGATGTCGTGAAAAAAGTGAAGGTTCTCTCCGGTGGCGAAAAAGGCCGTATGCTTTATGGCAAACTGTTGCTGTTGAAACCCAATGTCTTAGTTATGGACGAACCGACCAACCACATGGACATGGAAAGCATCGAATCCTTGAACATGGCGCTGGAAAAATACAACGGCACGCTGATTTTCGTATCGCACGACCGTCAGTTTGTATCTTCGCTGGCTACCCAAATCATTGAATTGGATGGCAAAGGCGGATATGAACACTACTTGGGCGATTACGAAAGCTATCTGGAGAAAAAAGGTTTGGCTTAAATCTTTACCCACAATCTAATAAGGTATTGAGATGCCGTCTGAAAATTTCTATATTTTCAGACGGCATTTTCTTTTCAAAATTAAACAATAGTATATTGAACTTTTATGCCAAAATTATGACTAATAAAAGCTTTTTGCAAAAGAATAACTCAATATTACGATATTTTTGAAGGAATATATTAAATGGTAAACATTAAAACAGCAGTACCCGATGTCTCTCAATATGGTGCCAAACTTGGCTATACGACTTATGAGGCAGAACAAGGTGAACTGAAAAACGGTGTTGTTAAAAATGCCCCTTCTTCAGAGGCAGAACACGCAACTGCCCGTGAAGCAAGCGGTCAGGCATATGTTGATTTGCCGACTAATGCATCTGTTTCATTTATTGCACAAGCAGATGCCAATGCCGTAACCGTCCGTTATACCGTTCCTGACGGTGAAAGCGGTAAAGTAGAAGTTAAAGTCAATAATACAGTGATCGGTACTTTGGATTTGTCTTCCAAATCTAACTGGCAATATTTGGATAACTATACATATCATCCGAATGACGATATTAAAGTTCATGATACACCCGCGGCAGATAGGCTTGCCCGCTTCCAATTTGACGAAGTCAGCCAATTATTTAAAGAGGCCAATATCAAGGTAGGGGATAAGGTTACCATCACTAATATCGACAGCACGCCTGTAGGCATTGACTTGGTTGACTTGGAAAAGGCACCGGACGCCATTAGACAGCCTGAAAACAGTGTCAGCATTACTGATTTCGGCGCAGTCGCCAATGACGGCTCGGATGATTACCAAGCATTTATGGCTGCGATTGAATCTGCAAAAGCGTCTAAAAAATCTGTTTACATTCCTGAAGGTCAATTTGATTTTTCACGACCGATTTCTCTTTATGTTCCTGATGGCATTAAGATTACCGGTGCAGGGCAATGGCACACTAAGTTACATTTTTTGAATACAGAAGCTGCTAAATACGATGATAAGGGTTATGCGAGCGGTGGCGGTGGTATTACTTTTGAACCTGGTAGTAAAGATATAGATTTGGGCAATCTCTCTATGGATTCAAATCTAAATTCAAGACATGATGAGAAAGCCAATTATAAAGGGATATCCGGCACTTTAGGTACTGGCTCTTCTATTCACGATATCAAAATCGAACATTTTGAAGCTGGCGTATGGATTGGGGATTATTCTAAAAACAAACCTTTAAATTACACTGATGGTTTGACTATCTCCAATGCTACTATTCGCAATAACTTTGCAGACGGCGTTAACTTTGCACAAGGTACCAGCAATTCCACTGTTATCAATTCCAATATCCGCGGTAATGGTGATGATGGCTTAGCAACATGGTCAAGTCATCATGAGAATACCAATGCCCATGTTGCTGAAAATAACCGCTTTTTGAATAATACCGTTGAATTAGGCTGGCGTGCGGCCGGTATTGGTATCTTTGGCGGTAAAGGTCATGAAGTAGCCAATAACCTTATCAAAGATAATGCCAATTGGGGTGGCGTACGCTTAAACACTGTATTCAAAAACAGCCATAATTTTGATTTCAATGATACGGGTATTTCCGTTCACGATAACTTACTGGTAAACAACGGGACTAATGCCGACACATATGGCCGTGTTAAAGGTTCTATCGATTTGGAAGAAGGTAGGGATTATGCTACTCCCAAAAAAGATATTTTGGGAGAACTCAACAATATCAAAATTGAAAATAACACTATTGTGAATAATCTTTCCGAGCAAGAAATTACCAAAACCCGTAATCCTAAAGAAGGTAATATTCCGGAGTCTGTAAACGAGACTACATTGACCATCGAAAATAATCACAGCCTTTCGGTAGCAGAAAATAATTCTGCAAAAAATGTAGCGGAAGTAGATGATCACAGTCATACCCAAGCCTCGCTTCATTTAGGGGAGGATAACATCATAACCATTACGGACAGCAGCCATGCTCTTGTCAGCGGCGGCGATGGTAATGACCGGATCAGAGGCGGTTTGGGCCATGATACGATTAACGGTGATTCAGGTGATGATGTCATTTTCGGCTATGATGGAGACGATCGTCTTAATGGTGGTATGGGCAATGATTCTGTACATGGAGGTAATGGCAACGATACCTTATGGGGAGAAAGTGGCGATGACCGTTTGAATGGGGGTGATGGCGACGATGTTTTATTCGGCGGACAAGGAACCGATTACTTGGTAGGTGGCAAGGGTGCCGATACTTATGTTTTCAGCCTTGGAGAAGGTAAGGATACGATTGTCGATAATGTGGGCGAACATAATGCGTTGCAATTCGGCCAAAATATCTCTGTTAATGACCTGCACATTGATGTTACCACCGATGTTCGAGGCAATACTGATTGGAAAATTACCATCAAGGGATCAGAAGGGGACAGCATTACCATCAATGACCAATTCGTTTCCGGTAAAACTGATGCTGTGATTGACACCTTCCGTTTCGATGAAGGTACATTGAGCCTGCAAGATTTGATGGGTAGATTGTCAGGCAACGGCAATATCAGTAATTTGTCAGCTGTCAATACGCACACTGAGCGCATGAGCTACTCGTCTGTCAATACGGCTGATGTTCACGATGACGCAGCATCTGTCGCCAACGCTGGAATCATTTAATTAGCTGTTTTTTAGGCTAAATAAAGGCCGTCTGAAAACTGGAAAACAGATTTCAGACGGCCTTTTTGTGGCTTATCTTGTTATGGTTGATTGTTTAGGAAGGATTAACTGAATAAACCTTTAAACCACAACACAATCGCGTCCCACATACGGCGCAACCAGCTGCCTTCTTCCACGCCGGTCAGGGCGACGACGTCTTTTTCGGCAATGACTTTGCCGTCTTTCATGACTTTCAGTTTGCCCAATACTTGGCCTTTTTCAATTGGGGCGAGGACGGGCTGAAGTGTTTCTAAGATTGGTTTGACGTTTTTGCCGGTATCGTGGGGGATGGTAATGTAAACATCGTCCAAGAAGCCGATGTCTACGGCTTTGGTGCTGCCTTTGTAAACTTTGACTTGGGAAATTACTTCTCCGCCGTTATAAAGTTTGGGCGTATCAAATGCCTGCAACGCCCAGTTGAGCAGTTTGCTGCTTTCACTGGCGCGCGCTTCGGTGGATTCGGCACCGGCAAGGATGGAAACGATGCGGCGGTTGTTGCGTTTGCTGGAAGCGGCAAGGTGATAGCCTGCGCCTTCAGAATAGCCGGTTTTCAAACCGTCGATACTGCTGTCGCGATAGAGCAGAAGATTGCGGTTAGGCTGCTCGATATTATTGTATTTGAAAGATTTGTTTGCAAACAAAGGATAGTATTTCGGATAGTCGTTGATCAGTGCGGCTGCCAAAATGGCTAGGTCGCCAACGGTTGAAACATGGCCGTTAGAAGAAATGCCGGTCGGATTGTTGAAGTGGGTGTGCTTCATGCCCAAGCGTTTGGCTTCTTCGTTCATTTGTTTGACGAATTCGTCGATAGAGCCGTTGCCAATGGCTTCGGCAAGAGTAATGGCGGCATCGTTGGCCGATTGGATGGTTGTACCCTTAATCAAGGAGCTGACGCTGACAGGAACTTTAGGATCGAGGAACATGCGCGAACCTTCGACTTTCCAGCCGACGTTTGAAACTGTCAGCATTTGGCTTGCTTCAAGTGTACCGTTTTCTAATGCTTTAAAGGCAAGGTAGGCAGTCATCATTTGCGTCAACGCGGCAGGTTCGATAGGCGCGTCAGCATTGTTGGATGCCAAGGTTTGCTTGCTGTGCAGGTCGGTAACGATGTAGGCAGTCGCCGCGATTTCCGGAGGCGTTGTCGGACTGTTGATGCTGTGCAACAATGGCTGCGGCTGTGCCTCGCCTTGTACGGCAGGTGCGGAGGCAACCGGGTCGGCGGCAAGGGCGTGGGTATTCAGGAGGGCAGCAAAAATTAAGCTAAGTAGCGTTTTTTTCATCATTGTTTGTAGATTTGAATATGGGTGGATACTGTTATTGAGTAAACAGTTTGGCATACTAAATAGATAGTAAGCGGACATTATACCGTTTCATTCAGGATTTGCTAAGATTTTTCTTGCCTTCAGACGGCCTCAGGGGTATGGTTTTAACTTTTTCCTTAGGCCGATTCGGCCGAATGACAATTTATTTTCAAACACTGAATACCATGAACCATCCTCTTCCTCTTTCCGATTATCTGACCCGTATTTTGACCGCTTCCGTTTATGATGTAGCCATAGAAACGCCTTTGGACTTGGCGCGCAGTCTGTCAGGCCGTCTGAACAATCAGGTTTTGCTCAAGCGCGAAGATTTGCAGCCGGTGTTTTCGTTCAAAATCCGTGGTGCGTACAACAAAATGGCGAAGCTGCCTAAAGAAGCCTTGGATTGCGGCGTGATTGCTGCCAGCGCGGGCAACCATGCGCAGGGTGTGGCTTTGTCGGCGCAATATTTAGGTTGCCGCGCCGTCATCGTGATGCCGGAAACAACGCCCAAAATTAAAATTGACGCGGTCAAGAGCCGCGGTGGCGAAGTGGTATTGAAAGGCGTGTCTTACAATGATGCCTATGATTATGCGATGGAGTTGGCTGAAAAGGAAAAGCTGACTTATATCGCGCCGTTTGATGATCCGGATGTGATTGCCGGCCAGGGAACCATCGGTATGGAAATCCTCCGTCAATACCGCAATATCAATGCAATTTTTGTTCCGATTGGCGGCGGCGGTTTGGCAGCAGGCGTAGCGGCATTTATCAAACAGGTTTGCCCTGAGATTAAAGTGATTGGCGTGCAAACCGATGACTCTTGCTGTATGAAGCAATCGGTAGAAGCAGGGGAAATCGTACATTTGAAAGATGTCGGCCTGTTTTCAGACGGCACGGCGGTCAAGGTTGTCGGTGATGAAACCTTCCGCCTGTGTAAAGAGCTGTTGGACGAGATTATTACGGTCAATACGGATATGTTGTGCGGCGCAATTAAAGATATTTTTGACGATACGCGCAGCATTACCGAACCTGCTGGCGCATTGGCACTTGCCGGCCTGAAGGCTTACGTTGCGAAAAACAATATCCAAGGTCAAAACCTAGTTGCCGTCACCAGCGGCGCCAATATGAACTTCCACCGCTTACGCCACGTTTCGGAGCGCAGTGAGCTGGGTGAGGGCAACGAAGGCATTTTCGCCGTTACCATTCCCGAAGAAAAGGGCAGCTTCCTGAAGTTTATCAATTTGTTGGGAAGCCGGAACATTACTGAGTTCAACTATCGCTACGGCAGCGATAAAAATGCGCATATTTTTGTCGGCTTGCAAACCGCCGGTGCGCAAGACTTGGCCGTCATCAGCAAACAACTGACTGAAGCAGGCCTGCCCAATGTCGATTTGACCAATGATGAAATCGCCAAAATCCATATCCGTTACATGGTCGGCGGCCGTACGGAAAAAGTAGCCAACGAACGTTTGGTCAGCTTTGAGTTTCCTGAGCGCCCAGGTGCGTTGTCCCGTTTCTTGAACCATATGCGTGCCGAGTGGAATATTACTTTGTTCCATTACCGCAACCATGGTGCAGACTATGGCCGTATTTTGGTCGGTATCGATGTGCCGGAAAGCGACAATGAGGCTTTTGCTGACTTCTTGGATAGCTTGGGTTATGTCTATAAAGAGGAAACCGACAATCCGGCCTACAAACTTTTCCTGGCTTAATCAGTAGATAAAAGGCCGTCTGAAATTTTTCAGACGGCCTTGTGTTTTAAGTTTTGAATTATTTTTTGCGGAACACCAAGTCCCAAACGCCATGACCCAATCGCTTGCCTCGGGCTTCAAACTTGGTTTCAGGACGATAATCAGGCGTAGGGGCGTAATCGGCAGCCGTGTTTTGCAAAGAGTCGAAACTGCTCAAAACCTCCAGCATTTGCACGGCGTATTCTTCCCAGTCGGTCGCCATATGGACATAGCCGCCGCTTTTGAGTTTGGGCAACAGCTTTTCAACAAATGGCACTTGTATCAAGCGGCGTTTGTTGTGGCGTTTTTTGTGCCAAGGGTCAGGGAAGAAAATATGAATGCCGTCTAAAGAACTGTCTTCCAGCATCTTTTCCACTACTTCCACCGCATCATGACGCATCACGCGGATATTGGAAATGTGTTCTTCCTCAATCAGCTTCAAGATATTGCCGACGCCCGGGCCGTGAACATCAATCGCTAAAAAGTCGGTATCAGGCAGACGTTTGGCGATTTCCACTGTCGCAACGCCCATACCGAAACCGATTTCCAATACTTTAGGATTGTCCCGTCCAAAAGCGCGGTTCAAGTCCAAAGGAGCTTCTTGGAAGTCCACACCGAATTGTGGCCACATCGTATCGATGGCGCGCTGTTGGGCCGCGGTCATATGGCCTTGGCGCAAGACGAAACTGCGGATACTGCGTTTATGTTCTTCAGGAACGGTATTTTCGGGCGTATTTTCTGGAATGTTTTCGGACATATCGTTTTAAATCAGTGAAAAATCAAATAAAAAGGCCGTCTGAAAAATCAGACAACCCTGCGTACAAATCGCCGTGATTATAGCGAATAAACGCTTTCCCTGAAACCTTTCAACAACAAGGTTTCAGGTTCAGACGGCCTTTTTAAGACAATTCCGGTTGCGGTACTTTGTGTTGCACCGCATAAACCGCAGCTTGAACGCGGCTGCTTAGATTCAGCTTGCGCAACAGATTCTGCACATGCACTTTGACGGTAGACTCAGCCAAGTTTAAATGGCGGGCAATGATTTTGTTGCTGTGTCCGGCGGCAAGGTAGCCTAAGATTTCCATTTCGCGCGGGGTCAGCTGCGCCAGCAGGTGGTCGGAGCGTGAAGGAGAAGGGGAAATCAGCGATTGCACCAGGCGGCTGGTCATTTCTGGAGAGAAGACATTGTCGCCATCAACGGCTTTGCGGATGCTTTCCAAGAGGAAGTCGGCGTTGATGTTTTTCAGCAAAAAGCCTTTTGCACCCATACGCATACATTCGGTCAAGTCGTCGCTGTCTTCGGAAACAGTCAGCATGATGACGGTCAGTTGCGGATTGATGCTCAGAATTTGAGCCAGTGCTTCGCGGCCGTTCATAACCGGCATATCCAAGTCCAGCAAAACTACGTCAGGCTTGAGCTGTTCGACCATTTTTACGCCGGCCAGGCCGTCTGAAGCTTCGCCGACGACTTCAAAATCGGGCTGGCGGGAGAGTAGGGCTTTGATGCCGCTGCGAAACAAGGTGTGGTCGTCAATAAGGGTAATTTTAATCGTCATGATGCTGTTCTCATTTGTTGCGGCAAAGTCAGCATAACCGCCGTACCTTGCCCAATCTGCGATGTAATGGCCAATTGTGCGTTAATCCGTTGGGCACGTTCCTGCATAATGCCCAAACCGACATGTTCGCCTGAAGGCCGGTTTGATAAGTGTTCTTGATTAAAGCCTGCGCCGTCGTCCTGAATCTTCATGACAAAATCGCCGTGGTTGGCAATTTCGACGCTGACATGCTGCGCACGCGCGTGTTTCCGGATGTTGGACAGGCTTTCCTGCAAGATGAAGATGATTTGCAAGTGTTCATCATAATTCAATGCCTGGCCGTCGTCCTGCCATTTTAAATCAACCGGGATACCGGTTTGCCGTTCAAAACGCGCCAGCAGCGATTCTACCGCTTCAGGAAAATCTTTATTGCTGATTTTGGTGCGGAAATTCATCAGCAGCTCGCGGACGTCTTCATAGCATTCCTGCACGCCGTCTTTAATGAAGCTGATGTTTTCTTCAGCCTGCTCTCGTTGGTTTGAAGCAAACGCGCTTTCCAGCATTTGCACCTGCAAATTCAAAAAGGTCAGGGCTTGTGCAATGCTGTCATGCAAACCTTGTGCAATTAAGTTTCGTTCCTGCAAGACGGCAAGCAGGCGGCGTTCTTGTTCCATGCGGTTGTTGGCGATGGAAATCCCCAGCTGCCCGCTTAAAGTCTGCAACAATTTTTCATCTTGTTCATTAGGCATATGGCCGTCTGAAAAATACAGGGCCAATACGCCGAGCTGTTCGTCTTGGTAAACGATTGGGAATTCTACACGATTTCCCTCTTCGGTTTCACCGACACTTGCCGCCAAGTCAGAGCGTTTGCGTTCTTCATCGGAAAGATATACCGTACCGCCCAAGGCGGAAAACGCCGGCAGAATCTGAGCCAAGAATTCTTCTGCGGCCTGTTGCGGCGTAAAGGTTTGGTGCAGGTTGCGCGTAGTCTGGTAGAGCAGGGTCAAGTCACGGTTTTGCCGCGCCAAGTCTTGGGTTTGTTGGGCAACCTGTCCTTCCAAATCCGTATAAAGCGTTTTCAGACGGCGGCTCATTTGGTTGAAACCCTTGCTGACTTGGGCGAATTCACGAATTTGGTCTGTATCGATTTGCACCCCGAAACGGCCTTCGCTGATGGTTTCCACCCCGTCGCGCAGTTTTTCCAGCGGCCGGATGATCCACGAATAATGCCAAACAATCATCAAGCCGGCAGCTACTAAAATCATCAGCATCATCGCCATTTGAAAACGGCGCAGCCACAAAGTATTTTGCTCGTTGGCGTTTTCCATCGCCTGTAAAAACAGCTCGATATTGCCGGCAAAACGGTACAGACCGATTTGGGTTGGCCGCTCGTAATGTTGCAAAGAAGGCTTGATGTTGGATTCCCAATCGATCAACAGCATCGATTGGATCAAATCGTAAGCCAGCGGCATTTGTGACGGAATCAGCGGATGAATGGCATCGCTTTGCGTTACATTAGCCAGCGTACGTTCAAATTCTTTGATTTGGTTGTCAATTTGCGCATTGGGCGTACGGACGCTTGCCATATAAGCCAAGCGATACACCTGCATTTTCAAGCTGCCCGCATCTTCAATCGTTTTGGCCGCGCTTTCCAAACGCCAAGAAAGCAACAGGGTAAAGGCAATCGATAAAAAAGCCGAGCCGACCCATAACACAGTCAGTAGTTTTAAACGCGAGGACAGGCTCAGGCCGTCTGAAGATCCGGAGAATAAACGCATAAAGCACGCAGGAAGACTAATCCGATAATCTTATAAAAATATCATTCTTTCGGCCTATAAACAACCTGTCTAAAATAATTGTATGGTTATGATAAGAAAAAACAGGGGTTTAATGTAAAATCATGTTATGATAAAATTCATCTTAAGTGAATTAAATCACAAAATCAGGTTTCAGACGGCCTGAAGCCTTAAAACTTATTCCATAAATATAACATCGCGAATAACACTTACACACTCTGCTTTGCAAAGGACTACCAAAATGAAAATTTTTGCACTGATATTGGCCGGCGGGCAGGGAAGCCGGATGGGAGGTGTCGATAAAGGGTTGGTGCAGTGGCACAACAAAGCCTTGATAGACCACGTTATCGAAAAAATCCGCCCGCAAGTCAGCCATATCGCCATCAGTGCCAACCGCAATCTCGAATCCTACGCCCAACGTAGCGCACACGTTTTCTCCGATGCGCGCCAATGGCAACATTACGGCCCTTTAGCCGCCTTGTGTACCGCCGCCAACGATTTGCAAATTGCTACTGCAGACTGGCTGCTTATCGTCTCCTGCGATATGCCCCGCCTGCCTGAAAACTTGGTTTCCCAGTTTGAGACCATTGCTAAACGCACGCCGTTGTGCAATGCATTTTACGTTGAAACCCCGGCCAGACCGCATTACAGCGTGATGTTTATCCGTCCGCAAATCCTGCAAAGTACCGTGCCATACCTTTATTCAGGAATGCGCAGCATACGCGGCTGGTTGCAGCAGCAACGCGCACGGGTCGTTCCTTTCCCTCATGAGCAGGATTTTATCAGCTACAACACGGAAAACGATTTGGCTCAGCCTTTGTAGTTGGGTCAGTAAGGGGACTAATATTCAGATAGGAATACGCCATTTGATGATGCTTAAAAATCTTTCAATAGGTAATAACTATCTTGTAATTAGTTCCCTTAGAAATTCATCAATCCGTATATTTAAATAAAATATACGTTCTTCGTTAAAATAAACTTTGGCTTTTCCCTATCGGCTGTTTCTTTTAGGTCATTTAGTCTGCCTAAGTTCAAATTATCTACGAACAAATTCTCGTAAGACAGTTGACCGAAAAAATCATGGGATATTCTGATTTTGCGTTGCATGGCTTAAGATGTGCAGACGGCCATACTTTCAAAATAAAGGCTAAAACGGTATAATAGCAGCCTCCTTTTGTTAGAATTGCCTGGTTTAGGAGAGTGAAATGAATATTTTATTATTAGACGGTGGTAAAGATTTCGGACATTCGCATGGCAAGTTGAATCATACGCTTCACAAAAAAGCGAAAGAAGTGTTGACCGCGCTAGGACACAATGTTCAAGAAACCGTGATTGATGCCGGCTATGATGTCGAGGTAGAAATCGAAAAATTCTTATGGATGGATGTCGTGATTTGGCAAATGCCAGGCTGGTGGATGCACGAACCTTGGACAGTAAAAAAATACATAGACGAAGTATTAACCGCCGGACACGGTAAGCTTTACCATAGTGATGGTCGTCATCGTGTCAATCCAACCGAAGGCTATGGCACTGGCGGTTTGTTACAAGGCAAAAAACACATGCTTTCACTTACTTGGAATGCGCCGATTGAAGCGTTCACCCGCGAAGGCGACTTCTTCGAAGGAAAAGGCGTGGATGTGTTATACATGCATTTCCACAAGCTCAACGAGTTCATCGGTCTGACCCGTCTACCGACATTCTTATGTAACGATGTGATTAAAAATCCACAAGTAGAAAAATACTTAACTGATTACCAAGCACACTTGGAAAAAGTGTTTGGCTAATTGCAGAATATGGGTTTGGAAGGTGGGCATTTGCCCACCTTTTTTCATTTTTTGTTTATGCTTACTGTGTGTCTAAAGACAAGCAAGTTTGCACGAAACGGCATAGCGTTTTTGCCGATGTGCTAAATTCCTAAATGGAAACTTATAACATACCTTTATTGATGCTAGAACCTGTCAATAGCAACGTCTGAATAGGCCGTCTGAACAACAGACAGCCTTTCTTTCTTGATTTTAAGGTTAAACAGTTATCAGCCGATTTATAGGCAGCCGGCAAAGTCTTCAGCCGTTAAAGGTTTTCTACCCAATAAAGCTTCAAAATCAGAATAATCGGCGCATGAACCTTGTTTGAGCAGGGCAAAGCTGTCACGGCTGATAATGCCGTTGCTGAGGAGGTTTGCCAACGGCAGCACAGGGTCAATCAGGCGCAGGGGAACAGGTAGGATATGTTGTGGCGGTTTGTGGTGCAGGGTTTGGCGGAGGGTGGTCAGGTATTCCGCCAAGGTCAGCGTTTGGCTGCCGGTCATATTGATAATGCTGTGGCTGGTGTTGGTTTGGACGGCAAGTTTTGCCAAACCTTCGGCAACATCGGCAAGATGGACGGGCTGTAAATGAAAGCGGCCGCCTTCCGGCAGGGGAAGTAAAGGGAGGCGGGCTAATTTGATGAACAGTTCGCAGCTGGTTCCCCCTCGCCCGTAAACGACGGATGGTCGGGCTATGGCAATCGGGATGCCGCTTTGGGCGACGGCATCATCTCCACGTCCTTTGCTGCTGACAAAGTTGATGGATTGAGATGGATCGGCACCCAGTGCGGATAGTTGCACCCAGCGTTTTATGTCTGCTGCTTTTGCCCATGTGGCGAGCTGTTTAGGCGTGTGATGGTGTACAGTTTCGAGTATTTCGGCATGACGGCTCATGATGCCGATACAGTTGATGAGGACGTCTTGCCCCTCTAATAAACGGCGTGCGGCGATTTCGTCGGGATGAAGAAAATCGAAGGCGCGGCGGTCGGGCGTGTAAACTTGGTGACCTTGTTCTTTTAAGATTTGGGCGGTACGGCTGCCGATGAAGCCGCTGCCTCCGAAAATGATGATGTTCATGGTTTTTCTTTATGGTGTTGCTGAGGTCGTCTGAAAATCTTTAAATCGGTTTCATCACCATCAGGAAGTAAATCACGATAGTGGCGCAAAAGGCGGGATAGCCGAGCAATTCCCAGCGTCTGGCGTAACGCCAATAGGGTTCCGGAATGGTGTCTGCGTTTTCTTTATGCGCTTGTTCGGCAATCTTTGCCATACGGATTTGCAGCCAGACAACGGGCAGCCAGCAAATGCCTGCAAGAATGTATAAACCGAGCGTCATCCATACCCAATTTTGTTCCAGTATGGTGGAAACGGTATAGCCGCGTTCGTACAGCATCCATAAACCGGACAAGGGTTGGAAAATGACGGCAGGTGTTGTAAACCACCAATCCGCTTTGATGACCCAATGCGAGACCACCGACTGCGCGGCGACCGAACCGCTGCGGTTTGCCCAAAAGAGGTAAAACGCTGTACCAAAACCGGTGCCGACCATTAAGGTAGCTGAGATGATGTGCAAGGTTTTAACGATTAAATAAGTGTTCATTTTTTATCTCCTACGGATTGATACAGGAAAAATAAAGTAGCCATAATCGGCAGGTTTTTTACCAAGGGTGCAAACGGATGCGCCCACATTTCAGGCAGCCTGAAGGCAATAATCAGGCTGTATGCCGCGACGGTTATCAATTGCAGCAGCCATACTGAGGAACGGAAGCGAAAGCGGCTGAAGCATAAAAAGGCAAAACCGATGTCCAACAGTGAAGCAGAAATCAATGTCGGCCACAGCAACGGATCGGAAATACCGACCGAACGCAGCAAATCCAATGACATTTCAGGCATGAAAAACAGAGGCTGGGTACCACTCCAGAGCCATAGCAGCCCCATCGAGTAAGACAAGTAGGCAGGAGGAGGGCGTTTAATGTTATCGAGCATACCGAGTTCCTATTTCATCAGTTAAGCCTATTTAATCTTTTATTTCTAAAATTTCTGTCAAAAGAGAAATAGTAGGGTAAAAAATTTTATTTATACATGCCCATGTAAAACTGACATGAGCATGTTTTCATATTTCTAAATAGCATAGGCAGTATTTTTTGAGCAGATGCCCATCACCATCAACGGAAAAATTTTTGTATTCCTGCGCCGACTTTCAAGATTTTTACCATGGTTGAAGTGGATAGCTTCAGCATTTCATTTGCCCATATGGTCAGCGTATTGATGAAATCATGGGTTTGTCGGATTCGCTGCTTGGCGGTTTCATTTTCCTGGCTAAATTCAGGGCTGTCGATCAGGCTTTGCAAAAATTGCCGCGTCGGTTCGATTTCGCGCTGCATACGCACTTCAGCAATGGTGCGGAACAAAGTCCAGACATCATCCGAAGTTTCAAAATGATCGCGCCTATCGCCCAAGATATGCACGGTATGTACCAGTCTCAGGTTTTGCAACTCTTTAATACTGTTGCTGACATTGGAGCGCGCTACGCCGAGCGTTTCGGTAATTTCCTCGGCATTCATCGGCCTGCCCAAGATATAGAGCAGGGCATGGATTTGCGCAACGGTACGGTTGACCCCCCATTTGGTACCCATTTCGCCCCAATGGAGGATAAATTTTTCAGTGGTCGGATTTAGTTTCATAGTGATGGTATTCTATTTTTATCTTTTATTTCTGTCAATACAGAAATAAAGAAATTTTAGCGTATGAAGTAAAAATGTTCAGACGGCCTTTTGAATCAACCTTTTTTCTATATATCCTCTCAGAATCTCTAGACCTTATCAGTCATGATTTCTTATGAGGAAAAGATGTTGTTCGTAAACCGGTATTTTTTGAATAAAAATTTATCCGTACAATCTGCCGTATTAGATAGCGAGGAGTAAATCATGAAAAAAATGCCTGTATTGTTTGTCGGGCATGGCAGCCCGATGAATGTGTTGGATAAAGAAAACCTGTTCAATCAGAATTTCAGCCTAATTACGCAAAGGTTTGCCAAACCAAAAGCTATTTTGATGATTTCAGCGCATTGGTACAGCAGCCGTTTGCAGGTAACTTCAGGCGCGCATCCTAAAATGATTTACGATTTCTACGGCTTTCCAGATGAACTCAGTCAAGTGCAATATCCTGCGCCCGGTTCGCCTGAGCTGGCGGCGCAAGTGCGGTCGTTATTACAGCCGGAAAAGGTCGAGTTGAACCCAACGCGTGGCTTTGATCATGGCGCTTGGGCAGTATTGAAATTTCTTTATCCCAATGCCGATATTCCTGTGGTGCAACTTAGCCTTAACCGTTTGCAGTCGGCAGAATGGCATTTCAATTTGGCGAAAAAATTATCTGCCTTGCGCGAACAAGGTGTGCTGATTATCGGCAGCGGCAATATTGTGCATAATCTAAGGGCGATAAGCTGGGAACATATCGATCAAATCGGTGCGGGGTATGAATGGGCGTTTGCATTTCGAGAAACGGTCAATCAAGCGATTGCAACACGAGATGATGAAACCTTGGTGCATTATCAGCAGCTAGGAGAAAAAGCCGAGCTTTCCGTGCCAACACCGGATCATTACTTGCCCTTGCTGTACATCATGGCATTGCGCGAACCGCAAGATGACATTACGTTTTTCAACGATAAGCTGATTGCAGGCTCGCTTAGTATGACGTCGGTTTTGGTGGGGTAAAAAGAGAAAAATCAGAACAAAGCATTTGTTCGATCCACTTTGCAGATGGTGCCAAGTTGTTTCAGACGGCATTTTATATCTACATAAAAGCCTTGATATCGACAAAGATCAGATTAAGCCTGTAAGTTTTGAATGTAAATAATTGAGCAAAATAGGGAGTAGGTTTGAAGGTAACTTACAAAATCTCTTTGTAAGAGAAAAGGCCGTCTGAATAACAGACGGCCTTTAAAATATAAAGTAATTATCTTACCAATGTATTAATCATTTTAGAAACATCCTGATTATTGGAAACCGGACATTTTT
>NZ_KV830177.1:48451-76207 GCF_001836705.1 Neisseria sp. HMSC061B04 | reverse complement strand
GTCAACTTCGTTTCTGTTCTGCGCCGATGACTGTTAATGGGCGTTTTAACTAGATATGGCATAAGATTTGAGTTGAAATAGTTGCTAGTTGACAAGAGAAATTTATTTAGTTATGATTCAAAGACCTTAATCTCATTTTGGGTTATTTTACCCTGTCTTTTCTGTCATATTTTTAAATCCTTCTTTTGGAGAAAAATATGTCAGTTCAACTTTCTGTTCGTGGCAATCTCGGTGCCGAATTTAATTTGCGTCCAGTCGCAAGCCCTAAAAACGATGAGGCTTCGATCGTACTTAATTTTTCCATTGCCTCCCCTAATTTCAAACGCAATGCCGAAGGTAAATCAGAAGTGGTTTCAACGGAGTGGATTTCTTGCGAATACTGGAATCGTGATGCCGCTCATCTCCATAAAATCTTACAGGTTGGTATGCCGGTGCTCGTAACCGGTGAAGAACGTTACGAAACATATACCAATCGTGATGGTGTTGAAGTTCGCGTTCGTAAATTGCGTGTTCAAGATGTATTCATTGTTCCAACTGAACGTGTAGAAGCCATCAAGTTGCGTCCTAAACGTGAGCAGTCTCAGGACAGTAATCACGCTGAAGCTCAAGCTGAAGCTGATGATGACATCCCAATGTAAATATGGCCACGAAAAATACTTCCTTTTTTCGTGAAATGAACTGCTGGCTTGCTGCATTATGGGCTGATTTTAAGGATATGTTCATTATTACCCTCATTTATGGAAGCTTGTTTGCTTTGGCAATGTGGGCTTTTTTGACTATCACATCTTGGCTTGTTTTGCAGCTGAAGCAAAGTTTGGGATTTTAAAATGCGTTTGTTTTTATGTGAAAAACCTTCTCAAGCTAAGGACATCGGGAAAGTGCTTGGTGTTCTTGGCGGGAGGCATGATGGGTATTTTCAGAATGGAGACACTATTGTTACCTGGGCATTTGGTCATATCCTGACACAGGCCGCGCCAGATGCTTATGGAGAACAATATGCTGATTTTGGAAATATCTCCGCATTACCTATTCTCCCTGAAGTTTGGCAGATGCAGGTACCGCCGAAGGTATCGAAGCAGTTTAAAGTCATTAAAGGCTTGTTGGCCAAAGCAGATGAAGTAGTGATTGCTACTGATGCAGATCGTGAAGGGGAAGTTATTGCCCGTGAAATATTGGACTACTGTGGCTACCGTAAAAAGATCTCCCGATTTTGGACGAGTGGCCTAGATACGCAGTCGGTAAAAAAAGCCTTATCTTCAATTATGCCGGGTAAGGATAAAGAAAACCTTTACCAAGCCGGTTTGGCGCGTAGTCGCGCCGACTGGCTGGTAGGTATGAACCTGAGTCGCGCCTATACAGCTGCTTATTCTGCCGGCTATGGTCGGGAACATATTCTGTCAATCGGTCGGATTCAAACACCGACTTTGAAGCTTGTAGTCCAAAGGGATAAAGAGATCGATACTTTCGTGCCTTACAACTACTACACCCTTTCAGTAGATTTTGAGACAGCGGACCAGTCAGTGTTTACTACACTGTGGCAGGTGCCTGAAAACTGGCGTAATACTGATGGATACTGTACCAACCTTGAGGCTGTAAAGGGCCTTGTTAAACAGCTTGCGAAATCTAATGGTAAGGTCATTTCCTTTAACAAAGAGCGTAAAAGCACCCCGCCTCCGTTACCTTACAGCCTTTCGGCTTTACAAAAAGAGGCCGGAAAAAAACTTGGCTTATCGGCTTCCAAAGTGCTCAAAATTGCACAAACCCTCTACGAAAAATACAAGATTACGTCATATCCCCGTACCCCTTGCAGATACTTGCCAAAATCGCAGATGAGCGAGGTGAAAGATGTTTTTGCCGCGATACAGACAATCGACAAATCCATGCTTTCAGTGATTGAAAAAGCTGATCCTGAACGTCAATCAAGAGTATGGAATGATAACCAGGTAAACAAGCATTCTCATCATGCAATTATTCCGACCAAGGTCAGTAATTTTGATTTGTCAGTCCTTGATAAGAATGAATTAACTGTGTATCGAATGATACGAGAGCGTTATATTGCGCAGTTTTATCCAGATTTTGAATATGACTCTACTGTGGTGGAGGTTGAAGCATGTTCACATTTGTTTAAAGCCTCCAGCCAAACACCGGTTATTTCCGGCTGGAAGGTTCTTTTGGGTAAGGATGTGTTCGAAGGTGATCAAATCGATGAAGGCCCTGCTCTACCACATCTGAAAGTCAACGATGAGGTCGGTACGGTTTCTGCTAATCCCGAAACTAAAAAGACCACGCCGCCGCCACGTTTTACAGAGGCTTCTTTACTTGATGAGATGCAAACTTTGAAGGACTTTTTGAAGAATGTAGAAGACGAACAGATCAGAAAAATTCTCAAGAGTACGGAAGGCTTGGGAACGGAAGCTACTCGCGCCGCTATTATCGATCGTTTGTTTGAAATGGGTTATATGGAAAAAAAACGGGGCAAAATCTATGCGACAGAAAAAGGTCGTAACCTGATTGCCCGGGTTCCACCTATGATCGCTGATCCGATAACAACAGCAAAATGGGAACTGGCTTTATCTGGAATAGAAACCGGTAAACTAACACTTCAAGATTTTATGGGATACCAAAAGAATGTAATCACTGATTTGGTTGAACAGGCAAAGAAAGATTTTAAAAGTCGTTCTCGTACAAAGTGATTAAATAAAGCGGACTAGGAATGAGAAAATGGAACATCAATTGGATAGAAGAAATTTTTTGAAAAAGCTTGTCGGCGTAGGTGCCCTATATACAACCGGTGCTGCCGGTTTGTTATTGCCTAAAGATGTAGTAGCAGCAACCAGTATGGCTGATTTTTGGTCACGAGACCGTACAATCAATTGCAAACGGGCTGATACAGGCGAAAAACATGAAATCCGTTTTTTTCAGCAACAAAATGGATATGATCTTGAAGCCTACCGTAATGCCTGTTGGCTGATGCGTGATGCCAAAGATGGAAATGCCATGGTTCAAATCGATGTAGGGCTTTTAAATCTCATGTATGCAATGCAGGAATGGGCACGGCAATCAGGACGAACAAACCCTGTGATTACGATCAATAGTGCATATAGAACGCCAAGACGAAATGCGACTCTTGAGGGTGCTGCCAAAAACTCACTGCATATGCGCGGTAAAGCAGTTGACTTTACTATGAGGGGGGTAAGCATTAGCGAGCTTGAGCAAATGGCTACATACTACAATGTGGGCGGTATTGGTATCTATAATAGCTTTATCCATTTGGATACCGGTAGGGTTCGGCATTGGCGTGGTTAAAAATTTTACGAAAAAATATTGACATATGAAATTATCGGGAATATATTGTAATTGTTTTTGTAGTTTGTGACTTTTCTTAAAAGTCTCGTCATTTAGCCGTTCATGAATGAGATTCGATTCGTCGAATTTACGGTACTTCTTTTCAGCCAGCCTTTAAGGCTTCTAAGTCAGTTCGGCTACCGTGAAAGCCGCAACTTAACCCTTTGGGGATATACTATCCCCTTTGGGATTGATATATCCCCTGTTTTTTGGAGATATATCATGACTCAATCTAATCAAAACTACTTTAACCTGACTGCTGACGGTATCGGTTTTTTAAACCGACCTCGCGAAGTTCAGGGTAAACGTAAATCTTCCCCTTACTTTGCTTGCACGATCCAAGCCTCTCGAGGCGATAATGGTGAAAAAACCCGTTTCGATCTTCGTATCGTCGGAGGTCAAGCAAAAGAGCTTTTTGCTCGCCTTTTGGAAGAGTTCCCGCAATTGCAATCAAAGAATATCCAAGAACGCCCGACTGTCGTGGTTGGTTTTCGTGCAGGTGATATTCAACCTTTGAAATTTGAAGCAATCAATCATAAAACCGGAGAAGTCTCAGAACTTTTGAGTATCGATGGTCGATTGTTAAAATTCAAGTTTATTAAAGTTGATGGCAATATGTGGTATCAATCATCTTATCAAGGTGATCAAAATCAAGATAATCCTGATGCTTGAATATTTTGATTGTTTGAGAATGGTAGGAAGCTTTCGAGCTTCCCCATTCTTAGTTTTCTAGCTTATTGCTTGGAAAATTAAGCCTCTGTCGAAACGGTGGTTTAATTTTCCAAGCAACTCCTGAATTATAGTGAAGTAAAGGGTAAGTCCCCTAAAAGACTTGGCTTTCAGCAATATTGTTTTTTTATCGATGCTCATATTTATTGTGAGCATCAGTAAAAAAATATAGTTCTTTAACAATCCGAATTTTTTTATTTTTGTTGCTTTTGAAGCAACTGTTTAAAAGCTGCCCTTTGGGCAGCTTACCTGAGTGCCCCGCCCTACCCAAGGTCATTCAGGTAAGCTTCCCCGGTTGACAGACCGTTTCTTCTGTCTGCGTATAGCCGTATAACCAGTACGCGCAATTATTCGTAATTGTTACGGCTTTATTACAAGCTAGACCATTATCTGATTACTGCGTCGGTGCGGACTAAGTAATCAATAGCCAGGGTAATCCCCATTTGAACCTGCTTTGCAGGTTCTCTAAGAAGTTTTGATATTTACAGAACAGCTTAGAGAATCTGTATTTAAAGAGTTTTATACAGCCGACAGACTGTTTCCTCTGTCATTGCATAGCCGTTGATTGCAAGCCTGTTTCAGGTACGGTACAGCTGCTTTTTTCTGAAGCAGATTTCTTTTAACCCATCGGGGTACACTTCCCCGAATGGGCATGGTGTACCCTTTATTTTGGAGTATTACCATGAATCTAAATCTATCTTTTCACCGTTCAGGTGCCATCCTTCCCCCAAATTTACTACCGGAAAGAATACGTATTGGTGACATCCTCACCCACCGACATACTCATCAGAAAGTTGTCGTCTCATGCATACAAGAACATCATTTGTTACTTGTTGATGCGGATGGTCGTATTTCGAAAATACGAACCAAAAAGGCGGTCAATCGGTATTGTAGGAGCGTCAATGATGTTCATAGTCATAAAAACGCTTCCATAGCGTTGAAGATGGCAGTTCGTGCCTTAAGTAACGATAAACGTATTTTTACAAGATTGGGGCTTCGCATGTCCCAAATAGTATATTTGGATAATATCCACAGTGCGATCAAACACTGATTAGTTTTTTCCCAACCACGGGATACCTGCCCGTGGCCGGTATCCCTTTTCTTTTGGAGAGATACCATGTCTATGACAATCCAAGGCACTTTAACAGTGCAAGTCATTCAGGGTCGCCGTGGCCCTTTCAAAACAGCTAAATTAGCTACCTCAATTGGCACATTCGATGTAAAAAACCCAATATTAAAACAGTTTGAACCAGGTAATTATGAAGGAAACTTCATACTGAACCAGCTTAAGGTAAAGACCTTTGAGTGGGGAGGTGGAGCAACGTCATATATCGACGCTGCTTTAGATTGGCAACATCTTGCAGATTTCGCACAAGAATGTGGTTTATCAGATGAAGCAGAAGAACAGTCTAGTCCAGCTTCTACTGTCGATCCAGTTTCTGAAAGTGGTGCTTTTGATCCGGTTTCTGAGAATGGTATTGAATTTCCGAAATTTGCCGAGTCCCTAAATCAGGTCGAGCACATGATTGAGAACAAATGTTCTCATATCAGCTTTGGAGAATACATTCTTGCTGATCGTGAGGAATTAAAATGTGCCGTCGAGCTTGTACGAGAAGCCGGCTATTCATATAACCCTCGTGAAAAACGCTGGTATGTCTAGGAGGCGCGAATGTTGTATTTAACCTCACGCAATGATTTGATGGCCGATGCCTTCTTTATTTGGGGCAAACAACTTATGTTTGCCTCACTCCATGGTCGCGATGCAGACATGCTGTCTTTTCAAGCACAACTCCAAGTCAGTAATGAGCGGCTTGGTTTTAGACAGCCGGGGGAAGTTTTAACCTGTCCCCGACTGACAACCGCCGAGTATTGCTTGAATCTGAGCAAATACATGACGAAATATCAGACTCTTAATTATGGTCCGGTAACGCACATGTTTTTGCATTCAGATATTCTGATTCAACCTAACTTCGATAGTAAAACAGGTTGGGTTATGTTGGATGATGTTACAGCAGATTTGGATAAGGCAGCCTGGCAACTGGTGCAGCAACTCTCCGATATACCGTTATTGGAACATTGGCAGAATGCTGTTTTATCAGAACTTGAGGCTGATAAATCCATCATGCGGTTTACTCCTCGTATAGATGAAGAGTATGCAGCAGTTGGAGTTCAAGCTGTACGAGTTGATATACCGGAAGATTTTGATGTTCGGTTGACCGCTATGCTACAAAGTGGTCGCTTACATACTTAATCTGAAGCCCCTAGCGGGCTTTTTCAGACGGCCTTTCAAAGGCTCTCTAAAAAAGTCTGTTACAGAAGAGTTTTACACAGATGACGGACTGTATATTCCGTTGATGGATACTGCTGCTGAGATTGTCCTCCCATATTCGTATGGTCGCAGCATTACTTTAAACAAGCGGTAATGCCGTATTTATTTTAACCCTGACGGGAACGTTTTCCCGTTTGGGGATACCGTTTCCTGTCACTTCCTGAAAGGAAACAAAATGTCTCAACTGATCGAAATCATAGAAAATGCCTCGAAACACTTTAGTAATATTGAAATATTTAACCCAAAGGGCAGAGATCTGATCTTTAAAGGAACTGAGTTGGTGAAGCTCACCAGTTCATCTGAAAATCCTATCCAAGGTTTGCCGGAAGGCGAATTCATAAGCATTTATCTAACTGACAAAAATAAGTTTATAGTTTTTGACAGCCGAAACAATGAAATGGAAGGACCTTTGGTCATTAATGATAGACATGGTCTAACATTTGGTTTTTACGGATACGATCGTGTCGCTAAGGCACTTTATCGCCTGCTTACGATTGATGCTTACAACTATGTCTAATTGATATTAGCGTTTCAGGTAAGAATACTGCTAGATAGTTGCTATTATTGAACCCAGAGGATGATCAGTGTGCCGACTCATCCTCTTTTATAAAGGAATTATTAATTATGTGTTACCAAGAAAAAGTATTCGACGATGTAGACTGGCAGGCTGTGCAAGATTCTTTGGCCGGGTATGTTCGCCCAGACGAGCTGGAAGGTACGGAAAATGAGGACAACGTATATTTCGGTATGGCAAAGTCTTTTGTTTTCCTGCAAATTTGGCTGGAGGACCTCAGAGGTTGGATACCGTCACAAGGCGATTTGAAACCTGCATGGGACGGACATATGATTGGAACAGATGATGATTTCGAAATTGTTATGGCTGACGATTCAAAAGTTTGCGTCCATCGTTCTAAACAGCTAATGGAAGCAGTTTCGCAAGCCGGAGAGGTACTTGCTACCTTCTCGGTCGGAAGGGAAGGAGATGAGTGATGAAAACAATTCGGAACCATGATCCCAATGAAGACTGCTTCAGACTGCTTTTTTGATTTACCCGAACCTGCTCAACAGCAGGTTTTTTCAGACGGCCTTAATTGAGGTCATCTGAAAAAACCTGTTTTACAGGCTGACAGGCCTTTACCTGTCTTGTGTACTGCCGTTAATCATTACACGCATTCTTCGGGATGTACGGCTCTTTTATTAACCCTGTGGGGATATGTCTCCGACAGGGGATATTTTCCCCTGTTTTTTTGGAGACTGTCATGATTGTTTGCTACAACGTTTACGAACAAACCGCCTATTCGCGTACATGCGATTTTCGTGCGGAATTTCTTTTTGAAGACGAGGAAACTCGTCGAGAAACTCGTGTTCTTTTGCCCGAAGCCCGATTTGGACGCTATGCTTATCTTTCAGGTAAATGGTTATTAGAGGATGCCAGTGTGTCAACCAAGTTGACCATGGAACTCAGACTGCCACTTGCCTGGAAAGACCTCGGTTATTACGAGTTTAGGCAAGCAGTCAGTAAAATGGCAACTGACTGGCTGGAACAACGTATTTGTGAATTGGAAAATGATTTTTCGGAGATCATTTACGATCCTGATACGGTGTTTCAACAGAAAGATGTACGGGATATGCTGCTTGGACCGTACAGTTACGGCGGTGCTCAGATAATGCGAAATGTGGTTCTCTCGTTCTATAGGGGCGAACCCGTCGAGCTGGGTACGGTGACACAACTGGATCGGAAGCATTATGCGATTTTCCAAGCCATACTTGCCCATTACCGCAAACACCGTGAAAGTGAACAACTTCGCGAGATAGTAGGCGAAATGAACCGTGTGAAGGCTGAAAAAGCGCAAGCCAAAAATGCCGACAAAACTGAAGATGACTTACTTTTTTGATGGAGTAACATGGTTATGAATATTTCCAAACCCGAAAATGAAGATCTGCGTGTTGCCGGCGAATTCATCGGCATGATGAATCTTGTCGCACAAGGATACAATCCTTTAAAACAAGATGAGTTTGATGAATTCATAATGTTGGAAGATGAGGACAAAGATAAAGTTTTGGATGCTTTGTGCGAAAAATTCAACAACTGTGATTTGGATTGGCTTTTTTACGTTTTAGGTGTCTTACTTTCACCCAATGCAGGTGTTATTGATCAAGATTCAGATATTTTGGTCATCCATCCCCGGCAGATACCGGCGGATGGTAATACTGAAAAATCCGAAGGCTGATTCTTTTTTAACCCGGACGTTTACGTTCAATTGTAAACGGATCCATTATTCTACCTGCCTTTTGGCAGGTATTTTCAGGCGACTTTAGAAAGGCCGTCTAAAAATACCTGTCTTTACAGGCTGGCAGACCTTATCTGTCTTGTGTCCTGCCGTTAAACATGACACGCATCCTTCGGGGTGTACGGCATTTTCTTTTATCAACCCTGTGGGGATACGTCATTCCCTAGGGCATGGCATATTCCCTTTTACTTGGAGCTTATGCCATGCACGCATTACCCTTAATTCGCCAATTCAGCGAAACCCGAATCAAACCGAAACTCAACGAAGGTAAAACCTTGGACATCGGATTGATGTATAAGAAAGCCAATAATGCTGCCGAACGTGGCTATTATTTGCATGTACGAGAACTTATCAGAGAGGGACTATTCGTCAGATATATTCTTTTCAAATCCCCATACCTGGAACTGCAACTGAACACCGTTTCCCGAAAATCGGCTAAAGCGGAAGAACAGGCATTTAGTATTCTGAAAAGTTTGGTGGATTCTGACCGTCTGAAAACCGCACTGGAAAACGCCGGCTTTACCTGTTGATTCCTATTTTCGAACATTAGGAGAGCTATATGCACACAATGAGCAGAATGGTAGCTGTTTCTTCGGTAACGGTTTATGTCTATTCATCGGAAACTCCGTTGAAACAGGCGGATATAAACCTGCTTGCCCCTAGCGGTCGGATCCGCATCACTGCCGAAGTGGAAACCGACGCAAACGCAGATATTATCTGCGAGAGTTTACGCATTACCGATCTCGCCGGTTCGGAACTGGTGAAGGAGGATGGTGAAATTGTGCCACTGCCCAGCCTTGACAACCGTCTCTATAACGAGGCCGTTTATGCGGCAGCAAACTTAGTTTATGGTATCGGTGTAGGTTTGGTGCAGCTTCCCATCCAATACGAATAGTTTTCCCTTTTTTAAACCCTGACGGGGCAATCCCCGTCTTCGGGGTTTGCTCCGTCTTTTTTAGGAGCATATGATGTATAACCCCGTTTCAAAAATAGACGAACTCTTCCCGGATTTTGCAGAGTTGGATCAAACTGTGGCCGAGATGCAGGAACGTCAGAATCAAATAATCACTGATTTCAACTTTATCATCCGTCAAGTGGCTGAGACTGCCAAAAAAAGTACGGAAGCTGCCGTATTGCCGGAGAAATCTCCGGAAACTGAGCTGCCGGATTCCGACATGCCTCTGACGCAGTTTCTTGCCGAGTTTGGGGACAGTCTCTTCAACGCAGTTACTGAGCAAAACCAACCTGTCTATCAGGGGCAAACTTATCCTCACCTTGAAAAAGTGCTGGATAACCTGGAACGTCCTTTGTTTGCGGCACAGCGAGAAGTTGTACGCGCCGTATTACAGCAATTGGTGGTAGAGGACAAACCTGCAGTCATTATTAATGCTGAAATGGGTACAGGTAAGACCATGATGTCGATAGCAGCAGCCGCTGCCATGCATCAAGCAGGTTTGCACCGTACCTTGGTATTGAGTCCTCCTCATTTGGTGTATAAATGGAGAAGAGAAATCCTCAAAACGGTACCCAATGCCCGCGTATGGATCCTTAACGGAGCCGACACACTGGCAAAACTGTTGCAAATCCGTGCCCTTGACCGAAAACCCGAAGTTCCGGAGTTTTTTGTGATGGGGCGTGTTCGGATGCGCATGGACTACCATTGGAGGCCTTCGTATGCCGTGCGTCGCCGCTGGATACCTTCTGAAGGTGCTTCTAAGGGTTTTGCCGTTTCCGAGTATTACTGTCCTAAATGTGGCTGCGAAATCTTGGATGAGGAAAACAAACCTTATAAGAGTGAAGGTGGTCTTAAAAATGCCCTGGCTAAAAACCGCCGTTTTTGCAAAGGCCATCATCATGGCAAACCGTGTAAGGAGCCGCTCTGGACCTTGTGCCGCAAGGAACAGAGTGAAGACGGGGTTGTAAGCACAGTGTACGACCGTGTGCTTAAAACCATGACCACCCTACCCGGCATCGGTCCTAAAACCGCAGCAAAAATCATCGGGATGTATGGTGAGCAGTATCTGGCCGAAATCTTGGAAAACAACATTCAGGCGTTTTCCAATTTGATGGATGAAAACGGAGAATTTTTATTTGACGACCGTCAAGCGGCGCGTATCGACCGAGACTTAGGCAAAGCAGAATTTAGCCTAGGACGAGGCGGGTATCAGCCGACCGAGTTCATCAAACGCTATTTACCGAAGAATTTTTTCGGATTGTTGGTGGTAGATGAAGGCCATGAGTACAAGAACTATGGCACGGCTCAAGGTCAAGCGATGGGGGTTCTGGCACGTTGCTGTAATAAGATCCTGTGTTTAACCGGTACGCTGATGGGTGGCTATGCGGAAGACTTGTTCTTTCTATTGTGGCGACTTTGGCCGCAAATGATGATTGAAGACGGTTTCAGTTACAACAAAGGGAATACCTTGGGATCGGCAAGCATGGCGTTTATGCGTAAGCATGGCGTGTTGAAGGATATTGTCCGCCATCTTGGAACTGAATACAGAAATGGCGCATTCAGTAGCTCAAAAGCGGAGCGTAACAGCGTTCGTACCGCCAAAGCACCGGGATTTTCCCCTTTGGGCATCATGCGTTACGTTTTGCCTATTACCGTTTTTCTTAAGCTGCGTGATTTGGGCGAAGGTGTTTTGCCTGGCTATAAAGAAGTATTCCGGCCAGTTGAAATGACTGAAGATCAACAGGCAGTTTATAAAAATATGGATAGTGTCTTGAGACAGTATTTGAAGGTGGCATTAAGGAATCGTGACAATACCCTTACCAGCGTTGTTACGAGTGCCTTGCTGTCATGGCCTGATTGTTGTTACAAACCTCAAGATGTTTACTGGCGCAGACAGGACAAGATCCTTTTCCATACCGAACCCCAGTTTGATGAGGAAGAAATCTCGCCTAAAGAAGCCGATATGCTGGAAGTTATTAAAGACAGTCTGGCTAAAGGACGTAAATGTCTGGTCTATACCGTTTATACCGATACCCGTGATACGACAGGCCGGCTGAAAGAGATTTTCAAGCGGCACGGTATTAAGGCGGCGGTAATGAAAGCGACGGTAAAGGCTGATCATCGTGAAGACTGGGTTGAAGATCGTCTGGCAGAAGGAGTACAGGTGGTTATCTGTAATCCGGAGCTGGTCAAAACCGGTTTGGACTTGTTGGCATTTCCAACCATCTACTTTTTGCAAACAGGATATAACGTTTATACCCTGATGCAGGCTGCCCGCCGTTCTTGGCGTATTGGGCAGAAGGAAGATGTAGAGGTGTATTTCGCCGGCCACAACGATACAGCACAGCAAATTTGCCTTGAACTGATGGGGCAAAAAGTTGCTGTTAGCCAGTCAACCTCCGGGGATATGCCCGATTCGGGTTTGGACATTCTGAACCAGGCTGAAGATTCAGTTGAAGTTCAGTTGGCCAAACGCTTGGTTGAACGACAAGATTGATGCAATTTTTGCATCTAACCCACGTTTAGTGGGTTTTTTTAGACAACACTCTGAAGAGGTTGTCTAAAAAAACCTATTTAACAGAAAAAAGGAAGGAAAATCATGAAAAACGATATTGGCTGTTATGTTTCGGATTTAAAAGTCATGCAATCCAACGCCGGTTACTATGTTGGTCGGGATTATTGGGAAAAAGCATACCCTGAAATTAAAATGCCCTATTCACGCGAATCCGATTATTTCGCCACCCGCGAACAGGCTCATAACTGTCTGCAGATCATGAAACTGGAAATGTCCTTGGAAGGTTGCTGATTCAACTATTTATACGCTGACAGTCGTTTTACTGTCTGGATGCTGCCGTTAAACATCATCAACCGTAAATTTGCGGACACGGCTTTTTTATTAACCCGGCCTTTGGCCAAATATCCCACTGTTTCGTATGTTCTATACGGCAGTGGTTTTTTCTAAGGAAACGTTTATGAAATACAGTTCCAATAAAGATTTCCAAGTCTATATTGCCAGTTTGGTTGCGAGCAAAAAATGGACTTATAAAAAAAACAAACGTGGCAGACATGCCTCGCTATTACATATCAACGGGCAGAAATTGCCCGTGCCGAGTTCTCCCGGTGATTACCGTGCCCTTCGAAATTTCAAGACGGGAATACGGAATATTGCCAGGCAAGAATAAACCATAATTTTTTAACCCCTTGGGGATACTGTCCCCTTTGGGCACGGTATCCACCTTACTTTTGGAGATTACCATGTCCATTAACCATCTGATGCACCCCCGTGTTGCGCATAACCACCGTGACAACGGATACTTCCCCACTGACCAAGCTACATTGGCCCGCATAGCCGCTTACCTTGATATTCCGGCATCCGCTGGAGGTTTGTTACGCATATTTGATCCTTGCTGTGGAACAGGAGAAGCCCTGGCTACTCTAGCTTCTACTTTGCAATCGGAAAAAATAAGTTGTCAAACTTACGGGATTGAACTGGAGAAAGACCGAGCTGAAGAGGCAATGAGTCGTCTGACCAGTGTCATTAAATCCGATGTGGAAAACTGCACCATGCAGGGTTCGGCAGTCGGCCTCCTGTTTCTGAATCCTCCTTACGGCTTTACCGCCAAAGACAATCTATCTAATCAAAGAACCAAACGGCTTGAAGAACTTTTCTTTGCGCGTACCTTCGGTACTTTGCAGCCAGGCGGAGTGTTGGTAATGATTGTTCCGGAAGCCGCTCTGACAGAGCATCTAACCGGCGAAATCGCTACCCACTGTACGGATGTCCGTATGATAAGGGCTGCGGTGGATACCTACAAACAGCTGGTTATCTTCGGAATTCGACCGAAAAACAAAGCCTCTATCAGCAAAAAACAGGCAGATGCCCAACAAAGGCTCCTGCTTGATTTTGAAAATGCCCCTGAGACTTTGCCAGCCGGTACGCCTGCATACTGTGTGCCTATTGCACCCAATAAGGTCTTTCGCCCAAGAAGCTTTAAATTGGAGCAGGATATATTGGAACGTGAACTGGGACAGCAGCAATCCCGCACGTTATGGCCATCGTTTTCTCAACATTTCGGCACCAGTGCCGTTATAGCCGAAAAACGCCGGCCTTTATGTACTCTGGGTCAGTGGCATGCTGCTTTAGCATTAGCCGCCGGCCAAGTTAATGGCGTTGTCACCTCAACCAATGGTCGAAAGCTGTTGGTTAAAGGTTCAACCCATAAAACCAAAGTAGAAACCAAATCGGAAGAGTACGACAACAAGGATAGACTTGTGGTCACGATTACCTCAACTGACCGGTTTTCTCCAAGCATACGGGCAATTGATTTGACCGAGGGATCGCCGGATTTTGGCCGAGTCCTGACAATCAAATAAATAGATTGGCCTATTCAATTTTTAAACCCTGCCGGGTACTTCCCGCAGGGGTGTATCCGGCTTTCTTTAAGGATACACCTAATGGAACAACTTGATCTGGCGGCTATGGCTGCATGTGATACCCCTTATCTGTTTCGCCTGGGCCGAGTGTCTATGACGGCAACAGTAGATAACTGGGCAAAAGAGCACCTGCCTGCACAACTGTATGACAATGATCTTTATGCCCAAATATTGCTTGATGCCCACCGCCGTGGCATATGGGGTGATCTTCCCCCTGAAGATGCAAAGTTGAATCAGCTGGCACTCAAGCCAGGTGAAGAAGGCAGAATAATGTCTTCTTACAAGATCGGGGACCAAAAAATTTGGGTCATTACAGAATGGGACAGAAGTCTTACCACACTCCTGTTTCCGGAAGATTACTGACCTTGTAATCGTTATATACCTCACCTGCCTTCGGGCAGGTATTTTCAGACGACTTTAGCAAGGCCGTCTGAAAATATCTGTCTTTACAGGCTGGCAGACCTTATCTGTCTTGTGTCCTGCCGTTAAACATGACACGCATCCTTCGGGATGTACGGCATTTTCTTTTATCAACCCCGTGGGGACCGTACCCATGGGGAACGGTATCCCATTTTTTTAGGAGCAATACCGTGAAAAAAAATATTGAAACTTATATCGTATGGTTCAAAAAGGAGTTTGAAGTGGCTGGCAAGGCTGCTGAGGCCCTTAACGGACAGGTCATCTATTATCCATCCAACGACGAAAGCCTCACCGATAAGATCGGTTGCAAATTGGCCGAGCTGGGCTATTCCGCCAATCTGATCAGTGCCATCGTACCTGTGGCCGAATACGTCAGAATGGAAAACGAAATGGGATCTGTACCCAATATGACCGAAAACCACCATACCGCCGCCGTATCCTTTTCCGTCATGAACGACCATGACGCGTGGACGGCATTGTTGCGTCAACCCGGTTTCGCCGACATGTTGACAGATGACCAGGCTCAGGAGGTTTTCCAAAGCATTATGCGAGGCCGTGATGTCGGTTACAGCATGCTGATGGAGGCAGTGTTCGACAGCGGCATGCCTGATAACGACAGCTTTGTGCTGGTCCCCGTTCCTCAGATTGGCGGTTACGACGACATCGCCTACCTGCTTAAAGATGTGGAATACGGTCCGTCCGGTCATATCGAATTCTTGGAACAAGTTGTTTCGGAAAAAACGGCTGCCTGGCTGTTCGAACGCAACGAAGCGACCGTGCTTCAATGGATGGAGACGAACGGCTTAAATTGGGGAAATTTTACCGATTTAAACGCATCCCGACCGGAATCAAAAGGCAAAGTCATCCATAAAGCTATCAAAAGCTGGGCTATCGATACCGTAAGGCGTAATTTGAACAGCCTTGCACTGCAAACCTCTTAAACCATGTAATCTAAATATGTAGAACGGAATATCCGTTCCTTTTTTCAACCCCGAGGGGCTGACCGCCCTTCTGGGCGGTAGTCCCGTTTTTTTGGAGTATTTCTTATGCAAACCTACATCATTACCATGGATATGGAAAACGAACTGTCTGAAGCAGCTGCGAGTGCTTTGAACGGACATTTTTTTATCTGTCCACAAAACTATCAGGCAATTTTGGATCAGGTATCGGATTATCTGTCCGATAAAGGCTTTCCACACGGTATTGCCCAAGATGTCTTTGAAGCGGTCGAGTATTTCGCGCAAAACTTCCATTCGGAAAATTGGCCGTCCAAAGACCTTAACCTGTTCGCGGCGGCTGTATCGGTAGAGCATTCCGTTGAGGATCAAGGCTGCGCCGATCTGCTTCATCTGTTGAGAAACAA
This sequence comes from Neisseria sp. HMSC061B04, assembly GCF_001836705.1. Lineage (NCBI taxonomy): Bacteria > Pseudomonadati > Pseudomonadota > Betaproteobacteria > Neisseriales > Neisseriaceae > Neisseria > Neisseria sp. HMSC061B04. The sequence goes on along the minus strand of NZ_KV830177.1, from coordinate 60,341 downwards.
GGACGATGTGGAAGCGTCTTTCGAAGTTTATGTCGAAGACCTGACCGGTAAAGACCTGCAGTGGGTTTATGGCCGCAATCGTGATGCAGTCAACCTTTGGCTGGCTGAAAGCAGAACCGACCTCTTTGAGCTACTCGAAACACAGGAGAATCTGGCTGAAGTTGTAACCGTTTTGTGGGCCAAAGCCGTATTGGGAAAGTATTTCGACAAATATGGCCGTAATAAGCCAAGCAGTTCACAACTGGAAGCTGACGAAGCGGTATCAGCATAAACCTATTTTTCAACCCCACGGGGATACATTCCCCGACGGGCGCGTATCCCTCTTTTTATCCTGAAAGGAAATATCGTGTCCGTTTCAAAATATTTCATGCTTCGCCCATCCGTTTTGGACTGGGACTTTATCGAAAAACACTATCCCAATTACTACCGCAGTAACGCCATCCTCAAATCGGACGATATGAGTTACTGTCTTGGGGATATGGGGGATGTTCCCCTCGATACAGTAATTACAAAGGAAAGTTATACGGCATTTGAAGAATATGCCGAAGACCCTGCCTATCGTGTCGAAAACGGCTTTGCCGACTTTATCGGCAGCGGTCTGACGTTTGGCCAGACAGCCGATTATTTTGACGATTGGCTGTATGCCGTCGCAGTTCTCGAAGGAGAAGGCTGTATCCAGGTCAGTGAAGCGGTACGCCTTTGGGCCGAAAAAGTCTTCAACACACCTGCAGAAAAGCGCAGGCAATGGTACGCAGGCAGACTGTCGACTGATCCCAAGCCGTCTGATGCAGAACGTTTGTTAATTGAAGTGGCAAACTATATTGCCCTGAAATACGGTTTGGTCTTTGGCGAAACCGGCGAATCGGTCTTGGATGTGTTTGAAAACATCCTTCAGGCCCATTTATACCGTGAGGCAGAGCCTGGCTTTTCATTTCACCTCAAACCCGATCGGTTGGGCTTGTCCGTGTCCGGCCGCAGCAGCTATCTTCAGTTGCAGAGTATGGTGATCAGCAACGACATGCCTGTCTCAGCTGCACAGACTCTGATTGACATTCTGATTTCCGGAAACGTACCGAATACGGCGGTTTCCGATTGAAATTGCACCTCTCACCTGCCTTCGGGCAGGTATTTTCAGACGACCTTCATGTGAGGTCTTCTAAAAATACCTGTCTTTACAGGCCGGCAGACCTTATCTGCCACCCGCGTATTGCCGTTACCCATTGCGCACGTCCTTCGGGACGGACGGCTATTTTTTAACCCCGTGGGGAACACGATCCCTACGGACTGTGTTCTCCGTTTTCTTTTTAAGGAGCAACACAATGCAAAACTTTATCGTATGGATGAATCCCGATCGGGAAGAATCGGCAACTGCGGCCGCCAAATTGAACGGTGCGGTATTGACCGCCCACACGGACGGTGTCATGGCCGCCATTTGCCGCGAACTGAAAAAAATGGGTTTAGAGGCTGATTTAGCCGTCTTTGCCCAAGCCTGTGAAGAGTTTACCAAACAGGCCAATGCGGACATGGTTTGTATCAGCAGTAGCGACGGCGATGCCGTTGCAGCCGTCACTTACCTTGAGGACGGTTACGCCGGTGAAGGCGTATCCGCCGTTGCTGACCTGCGCTTTCTGATGTCAGTTTTCAGGTACTGTTTCAACAAGCCTGAAAAAGCAATCGTACTTCAGGATGCTTTGCATCATCTGTCAGATGCAGATATTGCCTGGCTTTTCAGTCGCCACAGCAATGCCATCATCGAGTGGCAGTCGAATGAAGGGCTAGGACTGTACGAGTTCGGTTTCAGTCTATCCGATGTTCTGACTGATGGCTGCCGCCATGTGCTACGCGAAGTCGTCACCGGCTGGCTGCACCGTGAAATCCTGCCCGAACTGTACAATGAGCAGGCATGACCATCGTTAATCAAAAGTACATCCTCTCTATTAACCTTTTTGTATTCAAAGGCAAAGTTATCGTTCAGGTTTCTTTGCTTTTTTTAAAGCACCTGTCGTCTGAAATGTGCTCCGGATTCCCGGTGGCGACTCTTTTATCAACCCGGGCGCATGCCCATTAACCTGCGGGTTTCCTTATCCGCAGGGATGGGGATTCCTGCTTAGGAGCTTTATATGCCTAATTGGTGTAGTAACAGCCTTCATTTTGAGGGCAATCCCGAACGTATCGCTGAAGTGGCGGAACAAATTCTGATCAAAACCGACGATGGGTATCAATTCAGCTTTCAGCATATTGTACCCATGCCGGAGGAGCTGATTCTTCCCGAGGTGCCTGATAGTTACATGCAGCAGACCTGGTTTCAAATTGCTCAACAACCTGAAAAGAAGTTGATCAATTTGGAACAGGAAATGCTGGAACAGAGCGATAAATCCTCTTGGTCCATTCAATATAGATTGCCGGATGAACTTTTCTCCGAATTAAAGCAATATTTTTCGGAAAAATTTGATTGGGACAATCTGACTGTTGGTGAAGTATTTACCCATTTTGAAGATAACGCTGAAGTCGCATCTCGTTTTCGTTATGATCAACAATTTGCCAAGCGTATTGCGGAAAACATCCGCCAATACGGTCATCTGGATTGGTATGGCTGGCGAATGGCTAACTGGGGCTGCAAATGGGACGTAGATCCCGACTGCACTTTTGTGACGGTTGGGGAAAGCGACATCTGGATCAGCTGTGACACTGCCTGGGGTCCTCCGGATAGGCTTTATGAAGAAATCGCAAAACGTTTTCCTGACGTAAAATTTGAAGCCAAATACCTTGAGGAAGGAATGTGGTTTGCGGGATCTTATGAAGGTCACGAAGGCGCGTTATTCGAGTATCCTTGCGAAGAAGATGAAGTGCGAGCCTTCGCGATTGAGCATTTCGGTTGTGAGTACGACGAGGATGAAGATTCCTAGTAGTTATCATAACTTGTAATTTTGAATGAACCTACCCTTTCGGGAGCAACCCGAAAGGGTTGTCTCCCATTTTGGAGACTAGTATGTGTAATATCAAAACCGAAAGCAATGAAATTCATGAAAAACCAAAATTCACACTTTCCAAAGAAGACGGGATGCAAAAATTGCAGATTGTTTTCCCGGAGGAAAGTGAAGAGCTTTTTAATATTCATCAGTCCGACGAATACGACTATTCAGTTCCAGATTTAGAAGTTAGCGTAGATGTCGAGTTACTCTATCATGCGATAAAGATTCTTGCTGAAAACCCTAACAAGCTTCATCACCTTGCAATACATTGTGATGTGTGTTCTGAAGGATTCGAAGGCAAGTTGAGATATGAGAGATTGGTTTTAACGACCTATACGTCGTCTATGACTTTTTTCTTGGAGTTTTTCAATGATTGGACAGGAACTCTCTACGAGATGGATTTGACAGGACAATTCAAAGAATTTATTGGATACACGTTTCCTGTTACTGAACCTTTGTCAAAACTGAAAAAACTGCTCGATCAAGATGATTGATGTATAAACCCAACGGCTGCCTAGGCAGCCGTTTTTTTTATCTCTTGTATAGTATAAACTATGTCAAACGGAAATTCTTGAGTTTATCTAGGATATAAACTTTTTGAAACACTTACTAATATTGTAGATTTTGAGCGGTGTTTGGCTTGGGCGTGAATGGAAAACGACTAAATAAGGAAAAATAATGCTTTTGCTTCGGCGTGAATATATTGATCGGTTGTTTGATATGTTGATAGCAAATCACAGGTTTGAAACCCCATTCCAAATAACAGAATACGATGGTGGGATGAATTTTTTAGGTTCGCTTGGAGAAGTCCCTGTACACGAACTTGGAAACCGATCTGCAACATTATGCTTTGAATGGAGGGGAGAAATTTCTAATCCACGGGATACGCACAATATTACCGGTATGCAGCCAAACATTCTTTATGACTTTAATGGTTCAGGACGGCACTTTGATAATCCAGATCCGCGTTACCTGCTTCCCGTAGGTTCAAAGGGACTAATTCTGAAGCATATCGTAATTAATGATGAAGACGAACTTTTGAGAATTTGGTGTAGGAGACGAAAAATCTATAACCGACAATATCGGATATTGAATGCAATTCCCATTGTACGGAACATTTTATTGCACAAGGCATGGCAGGAAATTTACCGGATAAATGAAATGTTCCGTAAAACACCATTCGAAATTTCAATATGTTACTGTAGAAAAGAAATGGATGATTAATCTTTTGATTCCTATATCTATACAAAAGGAATAACTATTTTGTTTTTGTTACAAATTCAAAATATGGCTATAATGCCATAATCAAATTTAGTTCATCAAGATTTCAAGGTAAAACAATGCCCATACTAGATTGGTCTGATAAGCAGAAAGCGGTACATATTGCAAAGAAAAGCCCGTACCGCTTATTGGTAGAAAAACCGGAATACTCGTATAGTTCAGATTCTGTCTGTGATAATGAAGGAACCAGCTTCAATCATCAAAATACAGAAAATATCATCATTCAGGGTGATAACCTTGATGCCTTAAAGTCCCTGCTACCGTTTTACGCCGGCAGCGTTAAATGTGTCTTCATCGACCCCCCGTACAATACTCAAAAAGCTTTTACCCACTACGACGATGGACTTGAACACAGCATCTGGCTCAATATGATGTACCCACGCCTCGAGCTATTGCATGAAATGCTAGCGGAAGACGGCAGTATTTGGATTACTATCGACGACCGAGAAGCGCATTATCTGAAAGTAATGTGCGACGAAATTTTCGGGCGGGGAAATTTTGTAGCCAATATAGTGTGGAATCATAGGAAAAGTGTTCAAAGTGATATTGTTATCAGCCTATCTCATAATCATCTTTTAGTTTACGCAAAATCAAAAGACAAAGTTGCACTAAATCGATTGCAGTTAGTCGATGCTGACAAATACAGCAATCCAGATAATGACCCTCGTGGGTTGTGGTATGCAACCCCTTTTGATGCACCTAATATTCGACCAAATCTAACGTATCCAATTACAAACCCAAATACAGGTGAAGAATATTTGCCACCCAAAGGACGATGTTGGCGCACAACACAAGATGAATATTTAAAAGCTCTTGCTGATAATAGAATTGTTTTTGGTAAAACCGGTAAATCAAAGCCACAAATGAAGCGTTTTTTAAGCGAAGCTGAATCTAAAGGTAGTAGCGTAAAAACTTGGTGGGATGATGCTGGAACTGCCACGGAAGGTACAAAAGAATTACAAAAGATGGATTTTGACTTTGATACGCCAAAGCCGGAACGCCTACTAGAAAAAGTATTACAAATTGCCACCAACCCTAATGACCTTGTACTCGACAGCTTTGCCGGTTCTGGCACGACCGCAGCCGTCGCCCACAAGATGAACCGCCGGTATATCGGCATCGACATCGGTGATCATGCCAAAACACATATCGTCCCCCGTCTGAAGCAGGTCATAGACGGTGAACAAGGTGGTGTTTCCAAGTCTGTCGGCTGGAATGGCGGCGGTTCTTTCCGCTTCTACGAACTGGGCGAAAATATCTTCGATCGCTATGGCGACATCAACAGTCAGGTCAGTTTTGACGGGCTGGCTGCCTATATCTGGTTCCATATTACCCGTCGGCCACTGTCCGTTTCAGATGGTCTCAAATCCGGTACTCCCCTGGTCGGCATATATGAAGATACTGCCTATTACCTGCTCTACAACGGCATCTTGGGCGACAGGCGACCACAGGGCGGCAATGTACTGACCCGAAAGGTGCTGTCGGAATTACCCGATTTAGACAGATTTGTTTCAAACGGACTCAAAATCGTGGTGTACGGCGAAGCCTGTCGTTTGGGCAGTTCTACGCTCGATCAAAAGCGGATCACTTTCAAACAGATTCCGTATCATGTTACGGATAAATAAGGGGAAGATAATGGAACTGAAAAAATATCAGAAGGACGCATTGGGCAATGTTTCCGAGTTTTTGACCATGTGTCGCGATATGCCGTCTGAAGAGGCTTTCGCCCAACTACAACCTGATTTTCCCTACCGAAAGCCTTGTGAAGAGTTGAATATCCCCTATGTCTGTGTCCGTATTCCCACCGGCGGCGGTAAAACGTTGCTGGCAGCACATTCCGTATCTAGTGCAGCTCAAGATTATCTGGACACCGACTATCCGGTGGTTTTGTGGCTGGTTCCGAGCGATACTGTCAAAACACAAACTGCCTCTGCACTCAACAATCCCCGCCATGCCTACCGGCAGGCACTGGATTCCGCGTTCAAGCGGGAGGTGGTAATCGTGACGGTTGAAAACTTTGCGCAGCTCAAACCGCAAGATTTCGGAGGCAAAACCATCGTCGTGGTTTCCACCATTGCAAATTTCCGCATTGACAGCCAGAAAAAGGAAATGCGCAAAATCTACAAGCACAACGAGCATTTGGAAGCGCATTTTGCACGTTTGCCGGAATCATCACTCTCCATACTTGAACGTATCACAGAAGATGATTTGTCTGAACAAGGACTTCAAAGATCCTCTGTCGGTAGGGTCAAATGTTCGTTTGCTAATCTACTCGCCGCCTATCGACCATTGGTTATTGTCGATGAGGCACACAATGCCCGTACCCAGCTAACTTTTGATACATTAAGCCGTCTGAAACCTTCGGCCATTTTGGAATTTACTGCTACTCCTAATACAGACGCTCATTTTGGTAGCAATATTATCTATCATGTTGGAGCAGCCGCACTCAAAGCGGAAAGCATGATTAAATTGCCGATTTATTTACAAGATCACAGCTCTCACAGCTGGGAAGAAATAGTCGATGCAGCGGTATTACAGCGTTCCGACCTTGCAAGCAAAGCTCAGTTAGAACCTGAATATATACGACCCGTCATACTGTTCCAAGCCGAAAACAAAAATGGAACCGTAACGGTTAATGTTCTTCGTGATTATCTGATCAATAAGCTCAACATAGATGATAGTAAAATCGCGGTAGTAACCGGGACGCAACGAGAACTGGATAATATTGACCTTTTATCGCCTCAATGCCCTATAGAAATCGTTATTACAGTTGAAGCCCTTAAGGAGGGCTGGGACTGCCCGTTTGCCTATGTATTCTGCTCATTACAGAACGTCTCATCAGCCAAAGATGCAGAACAGTTGCTTGGTCGCGTGCTGCGTATGCCTTATGCCAAAAAAAGGATAGTTGAGGATTTAAATTGTGCTTATGCGCACTTACTATCCTATCAATTTGGAATGGCAGCCGCAACTTTGACAGATAAATTGATCGATATGGGATTTAATCACTTGGAAATTGCCAAGATGTTGAAATCAGGTGAAAACATATCGGATAACAGCATCTCGGGCCAAGATGACCTTTTCGGTACCGTAACATCGCAGCCTCATTTTCAGCCTACCTCAACATTTGAACTAACAAGCTTGCCAGACATGGGTTTACTGGACAAAGAGCAACGCGACAGCATTCGTATGACTATACTGGAAGATGGATCTACCCTTTTACAAGTTAGTGGTCCTATCGATGACAAAACAAGTCAACTGATATTGGAAAATACACCAAACGGTAAAAAACGAAAAGCAGCGGCTGACAGGATTGAAATTCACAACAATAAGATCGAGTTAGCTAAATTTCCTGCAGAAAAAGGTGAGATTTTTCCAGCAATCCCCCAACTATGCCTGAAATATCAAGGTGAATTGGATTTGTTTGAAGCTGATGTACTGACAGAGGTTGCAGGTTGGAACATCAACGACTATCCGGCGGAAGTTCGCTTTCATACGGAAGGTGATCGTTTTTTCCAAATTGACTTGGACGAAAGCTCAAATAAAGAAGTTGTTTATCGCTCCAGTCAGCAGAATTTAGCGTCGGATGATGGATTTTTAGAAGTTGAACCTGATGATTTGGTACGTTGGCTGGCTGATAAAATTGATCACGCACATACTCCGATAAAGCAGATGTTGCCATTCCTGAAACGTGTTGTTGATAATCTTCTCTCTAAACCAGAAAATACACTCGCCGACTTAATACACCACAAATTTGCCCTAAGCCGTGCCATCTCAGGGCTGATTGACAGCTACCGGAGTAAGGCTATCGGTGAGTGTTACCGGCAAACTCTGTTTGATGATAGTTCAGAATGGGAAGCATGTTTAGATGCAGAATTCTGTTACAAGTTTAATCTTGAAAATTACGTTCCCATGCCACCCTTCTATCAGGGGAAGTATCGTTTCCAAAAACATTTCTTTGATGAAATTGAAAACCTAAAACCCACAGGTGAAGAGTTCGAATGTGCCTTCTATTTGGACACCCTCAAAGAAGTTAAATGGTGGATACGCAACCCAGACATCGGGAAACGAGGATTTTGGCTTCCCCTTTCAGGTAGTTCAGGCAATAAACGCTTTTTCCCCGATTTTATTTGCGAACTGAACGATGGCAGGATATTGGTAGTGGAATATAAAGGCAAAAGCCTAGCCACAAACGATGACAGTAAGGAAAAAGAGGTAATTGGTCGTTATTGGGCGGATAAAAGTGATGGGAAATGCCTGTTCGTCATGGCCGTCAAAGAGGATGGCCAAGGCAGAAGCATGCAACAACAGATCCAGGCTGTATTAAAGAGTTAAAAAAGGTCGTCTGAACTTCAGACGACCTTTTTTAACTCAATGCCTTTATTTTCGCCGGCAAAGGCGGTAATTGATACATTGAACAAAAAAATGCAGACACAAATTTCCGTGTGAGCCTTTTTTTGTTAGAATGATTTTGTTACGAAATCAAAATAGCTCATTATGGAACAAGCTTCAAAAAAACGCGGTGGAAGAAGAGATGGTGCAGGACGCAAAAGCAAGTCCGGTGAAGCTACTGCGGTTAAACGTATCCCGGTGTCACTGATACCAACAGTCGATGCCATGATCGCTTCTACAGCCATGCCTCAAGGTAGCCTTATACCCATTAATCGGACAACACTAAAAGTACCATATGCTCTCGAGAAAATCCCCGCAGGATTCCCATCTCCGGCGGAGCCGTATGTTGCTGACTATCTCGATTTTAACGAATACCTTATCACAAACCCGTCTGCCACCTTCGCCGCACGCTCCGGTGGCTATTCCATGCTCGACGCGGGTATCGGTAAAGACGATATTATGATCATCGACCGATCCAAAACGCCGAAGCACGGCGATATTGTGATGGCCGATGTTGGCAATGAGTTTACGATCAAACGACTGTACAAAGTTCCAGGTCGCAAGCCCGAGCTACACTCTGAAAATGCCTCCGGCGAGTACCCTGACTTTATACCTGATGACAGTGATACCTGGACAGTCGTTGGCGTTGTAACCTTCGTTATCAAAGATGTTCGTCAGGGAAGCTAAGATGTTTGCCCTTATTGATGGGAACAGCTTTTACTGTTCTTGCGAAAGAGTTTTCAGACCGGAATTGAAAAATACCCCAGTCGTTGTCCTGTCAAACAACGACGGCTGTGTGGTTGCACGATCTACCGAAGCAAAGGCTTTAGGCATTAAGATGGGGGAACCCTATTTCCGTGTGAAACACTTAGTTTCTCAAGGCCGTCTGAAAGCTTATTCGAGCAATTACGAACTCTATGCAGACCTGTCCCGGAGGATGATGGAAACTATCGCTGGGTGTGTTCCGGCGGTTGAAGTCTATTCTATTGATGAATGTTTCGCAGATATGTCCGGCATTGAAAATCTTGCTGTACATGGGCATCAAATTCGCTGCCGTGTTTTACAATGGGTTGGCATACCAACTTGCGTTGGCATTGCTCCGACCAAGACGCTGGCCAAGTTTTGCAACCATCTTGCCAAACGTTACCCCGATCACTTTGGAGGAGTGGTGGTTTGGTCAGATTGGAATGAGTCTGTCCGCCTTCGTGCCTTGCGCAGCCAGAGTGTCGATGAGATTTGGGGAATCGGGGGTAGAACAGCGGCCAAACTGGCGGCACAAGGAATTTATACCGCATTGGACTTTGTTCGGGCGGATACCGCTACCCTGCGCCGGCGATACGGCGTGACGGTCGAACGGACGCAGCGCGAAATGCAGGGTATTGCCTGTGATGGTTTGCACCCCGAACCGCAAACAAGGCAGAATCTTGTCCGCAGCCGCAGTTTTGGAACGTGTATCGAAACACCGGAGGCGTTGCAGGCGGCGATTACACATCACATCAGTTCGGGGGCAGAAGCCTTGCGTCGTGACGGACTGGCGGCTTCTGCCGTTACCGTATTCCTACACACGGATTTTTTCCGGGAAAAAGCCCCTCAATACCATAAGAGCCTGAGCCGTAATTTGGCCGTGCCGACAGCAGATACCATCATCCTGAACCGGGAGGCGCAAAATCTGTTGGCGAACGTTTACCGAGGCGGCTACCTCTATAAAAAATGCGGGATAGAATTGCATGGGCTGAAACCAGCCGGACATGTACAAACGGACCTATGGCAGCCGGAAGCCGTCAATCCAGTTATGGAGGCATGGGACAAAATCAATCGCCGGTACGGTAGAGGCCGTCTAAAACTTGCCTCCGAACTGCTTGCGGATGACTGGAAAATGAACAGAGATAGGTTGAGCCTGTGCTATACCACACGGTTTGCGGATTTGCTCGTAGTCTAAGGATATGATTTCCCCAAAACATCCACAAAATCTGTGGATAATATTCCATAGAAAAAAGGTTGTCTGAACTTCAGACGACCTTTTTTTAACTCTTCAAATATTAAACAAAATATGATGTCAAAGTTACAAATAAATGACACAATAATGCAGAAAAGCCCGGCCGCCGCACCAAACAAGTGCGGCGGCCGGGCTTTTCTATTTTTAGCGGAATACGCCCTCTGTATAAGCTGAGGGCGTGGGAGGTTCAGGCTCAACGGTTGCCGGATGACTTGCTTGGTTTTAAAGACGGAGTATTTCCAGGCGTGCTTTTATTATCACGGCGTCGCTGATCGGGTTTGCCTGTTGATTTTGCAATCGGTTTTGGTCCAGGTTTTAACGGCATATTTAGGCTCCTAGAGTGAAGATTATAGATACGGCATGTATATTGGTATGACAGGATTTTTTTCAAGAATCGAGTATTTAAAAATAATAATCAGCCTTAGTATATGTTTAGTTTATATGTCTTTATGCAACAACATTTAGCAACCTTAAGTGCAAAAGAAAGAAAAACCTTTGGTTAATGTCTATTATTTCGCGCTCTCATCCACACTTCACCTGCTTCCTTCGCAATTATAGGCGCGTTTTTAATTTGTTCTATCGTGATATTCTTGGGCTGAGAAATCAGACTTCCATCAAATACACCGTCTGAAACTTTTGAAAATTGAAAAACCCAACCATCTTCATGTGTTGCGGTTTGAGTTTCAAAATCAACCGTCCAACGGCGTTGCCAGTTTCTATTTTGGTGTGGCATTTATTTTCCTTTCAAAAAAAGCCGCCATGTTTCAGGCGACATTTGTTCATTTTTGAGTTGAATGGCTGTCAATGGGGAAGCTTTGTAAACGTCCTGTCCTACTAGGGCGTTTATGAATACCCTATTTACTGACATGAGACGAATATACGCTTCAGTAAGGGAGCAGAAAAGGGCGAAGACCTTCCCTGTTCCCGAGCTGTCGGCGGCGAGACTGGGGGTGTGGGGGCAAAGCACCCACTGAAATATAAAATTTCTAAAATTTATATTGATTTTGTTACCAGCTAGTTACTTTAAATCGTAAAAATAGTTGTTCCTACTCAAATCCACCGAGATATGTGACCAACTCCTCCAACATCAAGCTAATGCCTTCTGTCATCAAGATCTGAGAAGCAAACGTCAAGCTGGCGGCATCATCGCCATTGTTTTCAGCTTCTTCTTGCAAAGAGTCCAAATATTGTATGCGTTTGAGTGTAAAGTCTTGGGTGAGGATGAACGCGATTTGTTCGCGCCATACCAAGC